>CAZQVW010000105.1:1171-7772 GCA_964596865.1 uncultured Bacteroidaceae bacterium | reverse complement strand
TTCTTTTGCCTATTCTGTCTATTCTTGCGCCGTCTCTGTCTGTTTTGGGGTGTCGGCAATCTTCTTTGTGAAGCAGCGGCGGCGCTTATGGATGTGGCCGTCCAGATATTGCCACTGGCTTTGCACTTTCTCGTTCACCTCCAGTTCGGGATTGGTCTCGCCCCACTTGAATCCCTTCTTTATATAAATAGGTATGAGGTCGGCAAACAGCATTGCGTTCACCCCTTTGCCCTGCATATCGGGCCTTACGGCCACCAGTAGGAGGTCGAGCACGGGCGGCCGCTTTATAAACAGGGCTTTCACCAGATACCACCACCCAAACGGCCACAGCTTGCCCTTTGCCTTCTGTAGGGCGGTGCTTAACGAGGCCATGGAGATGCCCACAGCCACCGGTTCGTTTTGCTCGTCCTCTATCACGGTTACCATCTCCAAATCCAGAATGGGCAGATACTCGTTGATATACTGGTCAATCTGGCGGCGGCTCATTTCGCTGTATCCAAACAGGGGTTTATAGGCTTCGTTGATAAGGTCAAAGAGCTTATAGCCAATGCCGGTGCGCCGGATTTCCTTTACGCTGTGTAGTTTGCGCACATGGAGGTTGAATCGCTTGCTCACGATGTCGGCCACGCGCTTATATTCCTTGGGCAGGGCGGGCGGACAGGTCAGTTTCATCTCAATCCAGTCCATAGCCTTGGCATAGCCCAGTTTTTCCAGATGATGGGGGTAGTAGGGGTAATTATATATGGTGGCCATGGTGGAGAGCTGGTCAAAGCCCTCGATAAGCATGCCCTCGGCGTCCATGTCTGTGAATCCGAGCGGCCCTTCCACGGTGTCCATGCCGCGTTCCTTGCCCCATTGCTCCACGGTCTGGAGAAGCAGGCGGCTCACCTCCTCGTCATCGATAAAGTCTATCCACCCAAAGCGCACGGCGCGCTTGTTCCACGTCTTATTGGCCTTGTGGTTGATGATGGCGGCCACGCGCCCCACAATCTCATCGCCCCTATAAGCGAGAAAGAAGTCTGCCTCGCAAAATTCGTAGGCGGGGTTTTTGTCCTTTGAGAACGTGCGCATTATATCGGGCAGAAGGTCGGGCACGGAGTAGGCGTTGCCCTTATAAAGCTCATAATTAAAGCGTGCAAAGCGCTTGAGCTGCTTGCGTGTCTCGACCTTGAGGATTCTTGTCGTCATTGCGTGTAGAGATAATTAACTACAAAAATACTGCTTTTTCCGCAAACATCGCCAATATGCGCCTCCAAAAAAGCATTTTTGGTGCGTTTGGGCGAATTTTCCCCGCGCTAACGCTAACGCACCGAAGGGAGCGCTGCAACGCACCGAGTGGAACGCTGCAACGCACCGAGTGGAACGCTGCAACGCTCCGAAGGGAACGTTAGCGCAATTAGGCAGGAAAGTAGTGCTTGCGGGCGCAATGTATTGATTTCGTCGATATGGGCAGGTTTTGTGTGTACATCTGCCCTTTTCCGCAGCCTTGTTTTGCGCGTCATCACGGTGATTATGGAAAAAATCCGGTGTCTTTTGAGGTCTGACCGATAAAAATCAATTAATTTTGCAGAATAAGAATTAATTTGAGCCGCTATAGACAGCGCGCACACCTGCGGATAAATAAAATAAAAGATGGATTATCGCAGTTTGGGATACGAAATAATGGCTCCTGCGGGGTCGTGGGACAGTTTGTCGGCGGCTATTAAGGCAGGGGCGGACTCGGTGTATTTCGGGGTGGAGAGTCTGAACATGAGAGCCCACTCCGCTCACCCTTTCACCGTGGCCGACCTGCCCCAGATTGTGGGGCGGTGCCACGAGGCGGGAGTGAAGAGTTATCTCACGGTAAACACTATCATCTATCCCGAGGATTTTCCCTTGATGCACAGTATCTTGGACGCGGCAAAGGCGGCGGGAGTGTCCGCCGTGATTGCCAGTGATGTGGCCGTGCTGATGTATTGCCGAAAGATTGGAGTGGAGGTACACCTCTCCACCCAACTTAATATCTCTAACGCCGAGGCCCTGCGCTTCTACGCCCAATTCGCGGATGTGGTGGTGCTGGCGCGCGAATTAAACTTGGAGCAGGTGGCTCAAATCCACCATACCATACAGGAGGACAACATCACCGGCCCTAATGGGAAGCAAATCCGCATCGAGATGTTCTGCCACGGTGCGCTGTGCATGGCTGTGAGCGGTAAATGCTACCTCTCGCTCAACAATCTCAATTCCTCTGCCAACCGTGGCGCCTGCCTGCAGGTTTGTCGCAGGGGATATACTGTCAGGGACAGAGAAACGGGCGTGGAACTGGATATAGACAACAAATATATCATGTCGCCCAAGGATTTGAAGACCATCCGTTTCCTCGACCGCATGGTGGAGGCGGGCGTGAAGGTGTTTAAGATAGAAGGGCGCGCCCGCGGGCCGGAGTATGTGCTCACCACCGTAACTTGCTACAAGGAAGCGCTCATCGCGGCCCTCACCGCTTTGGAGGAAAAGGCGGCGGCCACGCCGAGCAATGGAAATTTATCGCAAAGCCATGAGGTGCCCGCCGCTCCTATCCATACCCCCGAATATTGGGAGGCCAAAAAGGACGAATGGGACAAACGTCTTGCCACCGTCTTCAACCGCGGTTTCTGGGACGGCTACTATCTGGGCCAGCGATTGGGCGAATGGAATAAAGACTACGGGTCATCGGCCACCGAGAAGAAGGTGTATGTGGGTCGCGGCGTGAAATATTTCTCTCGATTGGGCGTGGGCGAATTTTATCTCGAGGCTGCCCCGCTGGAGGTGGGCGATAAGCTCCTCATCACCGGCCCCACTACCGGTGCTGTCTACCTCACCTGCACCGAGCTCCGCACCGACCTTTCCCCCGTCTCCCGCGCCCTTCAGGGTCAGAGCGTATCCCTGCCCGTGCCCGAGAAAATCCGCCCCTCCGACAAGCTGTTCAAGATTGTGAAGAGCCAAAAATAGCCTTAGGACTGATAGACTGATGATGCCTACAATGCCCGTTATGACTAAAAGAGATTTTTATACCGTTCGCCTCACTCCGTACAGAAAGAAATTAGGCGCAATCTGCGCCAGACAGACTAAAGGGCGCTCGCTCACGTCCATAGATGGTCGTTACCACTTTTTTATTGACGGACACGGGCCTCAAGACGGAATGTCCACCGACCTCTTTGACGCCGAGGGGAACATCAAATGCCCGGATTTCTGGGTGGTGCAGGGCAAGGGGGTGCGCACCGCGCAGCATTCCACAGTGGCTCCGCAAAATACCGTGTTTCTCGCCACCGAGCCCGATTCCGTATTGGTTTATCCCGCGGACTATCTCCGCCAATTCGGGGTGGTGGACACCTGTCAGACCCGAGCCCTGCGCCTCACCAAGGAAAGCGGGATTACAAAGGTGGTGATGGGCCCGCCGGTGCTCCCGTGGTTTGTGGGGTACAAGGATAAAGGTGCGGGTCAGGCGCCGGAGATAACATTAGACTATGATCACCTCTCCTCTTCGCCTTTCCCCAAAAAGGAGAAGTTGATTTCCGTGATTACCAGCAACAAGGCTTTCACCCAGGGCCACATAAATAGATTGCGGTTCGTGAAAAGGCTGAAAGAGCGCTACGGAGACAGGGTGGACATCTACGGCCACGGTTTCCGCCCCGTAAATGATAAATGGGAGGCGCTGGCCCCTTACAAATATCATATCGTAATAGAAAATTCCAGTGAACCGTATTATTGGACAGAGAAACTTTCCGACTGCCTGCTGGCGGGGGCTTTCCCGCTCTACTACGGTTGCACAAACGTGGACGATTATATTCCGCGCCTTTGCTATGAACCGATAAATATCCTGCGCCCCGAGGAGGCTTTCGCCACTATAGACCGTGCTGTTAGCGATGACCTGTGGAGCCGTAGGCAGGATTCCTTGATTTTGGCCAAGCGTCTGATGCTCGATAAATACAATATGTTTGAACAAATCGCCCGCATCTGCAATGAGCTCGATACCACCCTGCCCAAACAGGACATCACCCTGCGCCCGTGCCGTTCCGGTCGCGCCCCTATCAACCTGTGGCGCTATTCCTTCGGACGCAAACTTTATGAACTGAAATGGAAAATCCTAAAATAAGGCTCTTCGTTAATCCTAAATTCGGGAATAACGCCCCCTTGATGCGCTTCCTCAACGCTTTGCCGGCAACATTCCCCAACGGCGGCGAAGTGCTATGGAAAAAGCGTAATCAGGTCCGCCGATTTATCGTTGCGGCGGGCGGTGAAGTAGGTGGAAAACTTGCTGATGGCGCAATAAAGCATGATGATGTGGACGAAAGCTGTGGCGATGGCGCTCAGAAGGGAGGTGAAAGGGGCAAAAAGTCGGTTGGTGCCGATGCTGTGCTCACCCTTGTGGTAAAGAAATTTAAGCATCCCAATGTCTTTCAAAAGATTGGGGCACTGTTTGGGTCGTCAAAGGCGGAAAAAGCCTTCAAAAACGGAATAGAATTGTTAGTGCGCGGGTTTCTCACGCCCCAGCCCGTGGCCTGTATAGTAATAAAGGGGAGGGTCTTTATTAAAGAGGCCTATCTTGTTACACTAAACACCGATTGGCCTCCCATTGCCGATGAATTGGAGTGCTCCCACTGGAATAAAGACCTTGCGGCCGACTTTGCCCGCTTCGCTGCCCGCCTCCACGAACAAGGCGTCCTACATAACGACCTCAATAAGACCAATGTATTATATAAAAAGGTGGCTGGCGAAACCGAGGCAGGGGTAAGGAATGCAGAATGCGAGCAAAGAAACCCCTACGGCGGGAGCGGAGGCCATTACTGCTTCCAACTGATTGATAACAACCGCATGCACTTCTTGCCCCTTGGTCAGATGCCATCCCAAAAGGAATGCATGGAAAATCTTACGCGCTTCACGGGCGACTACGGTCTCTTTTCCTTTGTGGCAGAGGCCTACGCTCGAGCCCGCAATCTGGATGCGGAGGTGTGGCTACGCCGCGCCCTACGCCAAAAACGCCTCCACGACCGCTGTCGGCGCAGGCGCAAGGCCATCGTACACCCTATCCGGACGCTTAAACGCAAAAGAAAATGAATACTTGTGGAGTAATAAATCGTAATTGATTGATTAAGATGAAGAAATACGTATTTTTTTGCGAAGTGGAGTATTCTTATCCCATCCTTAGGCCTTTGCAAGACGAAATCAGGCGCAGGGGCGATGAGGTGTGCTGGTTTCTGGAAAAGGATTGCCCCGACAAACTGCGCGAGGACGAGCGCCAACTGCCTGCTATCCGCGATGTTATCGCCTATAAGCCCTTGGCTATCTTCTCGGCCGGCAATTATATCTACGATTTCTTCCCTGGCGTGAAAGTGAAGGTCTTTCACGGCTATCCCGTGAACAAAAGAAACCTCCCTACCGACAATCATTTTCGCCTGCGCGGGTGGTACGACCTCCTTTGCACCTCCGGCCCTAATAGTACGCTCCCTTTCCAGCTTCTAAGCGATGAATACGGTTATTTCAAGGTGTATGAAACGGGGTGGGTGAAGGCCGATCTCTATGCTCGCGCAATGCAAAAAGCCGAGGCCCTGCGCGATGCCCGCCAAAAGGCCGATGGTGGTGCTTCAAAGCCGGTTTCTGAACAGCAAGGCGCTGGGGCAGGGAGCACAAACGAAGAGGCACGCCACGCAAACACAGAGACACGCCACGCAAACACAGAGACTGTGAGTGATTCCCGTGCAAAAAAGTCTCATCGCATTTTGTTTGGTTCCACGTTCTCAAAAAATATCACTTGCGCGCCGGTGATGGCGCCGGTAATCGAGCAAATGGCAAAGCAGAAGCCGTGGCGATGGCTTCTGACGCTCCATCCGCTTATGCCGGAGGACGTGAGGCAACAATACCTTGAGCTTGCCGCCCGTTACCCCAATGTGGAATACAAAGAGAGTGTTACGCCCGAGGACATGATGCAGACCGATGTCCTGTTGTGCGATTCCAGTAGTATTATTGTGGAATATATGTTGCTCAATAAGCCCGTGGTTACTTATCGCAACACGCAGCCAGGCCCTCATCTATTGAATGTTACAAATTTGGAGGACATCCCTGCCGCCATAGAGACTGCCCTCCTTCGCCCCGAGAAACAAATGACGGCTATCAAGGAGTATATCGCCCCTCGTGAGGCTCATTTGGACGGCCACAACTGTGAGCGCGTCCTCGATGCCGTAGATGATTTCGTCCTCCGCTGGCAGGGAAACCTCAAGCCCAAGCCCCGCAACCTTTTCCGCAAACTCAAGCTCCGCCTCCGCGTGGGATATTTCCACTTTTAGGTTGTCTATTTATCTAAGGTGATATCGAAAACCGAATACCGGATAATGTAAGTACGTGTGTAGATTGTAGAAATTCTTTACAAGGATTGTATGTGTACTTATTGCTAATTTCAAATCTGTCATTAGAAAATTATAATAAGTCGTAAACACGTATGAAACTGGCTACATATAAATAACTTATTAAGCGTGCGGGTTGATTATTGAAATCGGCTGATTCCGTCTTCCACTCGGATAATATTATGCTTGTTATAATAGGCAAACCTCTTGTGATTGGTGCTCGCGTTTATCAAACTTTTGCTTTT
>CAZQVW010000105.1:0-1071 GCA_964596865.1 uncultured Bacteroidaceae bacterium | reverse complement strand
CTTCTTTTGTTTCATTCGTGGAGCCGTCATCGGCGATTATCACCTCATCCGGTTTGCGTGTCTGGCGACATAAACTGTATAGGCAGAGCCTTAGAAAATTAGGATTGTTATATGTGCTAACGACAACACTTACAGATTTCGGAAAACAGTTCTTCATTTCACGTATAAAACAAGAGAGCCAATCGGCAATTACAATTCTTCTACTAAGTTAGGAAAAAGAACTTGTATACCACCTTTTGTCGCAGCAAAGTGTGGATAATAGCTTAAAAAAGTGCCAGATTAGGCTGTAAATGCAAGGACGTGAATGAATCAGGTTTCGATTGCCCCTCATATTTCCAAAAATCCAAGACCTTTTCTACTATTGGGGCCATGTTATAATATTTGTATTCGGCCAACCTGCCGCCAAAGATGACGTTTTCTTCGCGTTCTGCCAGTTGGCGATATTTGAGATAAAGATTGTTGTTCTTCTCATCGTTGATGGGATAGAAAGGCTCTGTGCCCTCTTTCCATTCCAAAGGATATTCGTGGGTAACCACTGTGCGGGGCAGGGCGTAGACGTCGTCGCCAAACATCTCAAAATGTTTGTGCTCGATGATACGGGTGTAGGGCACTTCGGCAGCTGTATAGTTTATCACCGCATTGCCCTGATAATTGGGTGTATCCAGCACTTGTGTCTTGAAATCCAGTGTGCGATATTCCAGATGCCCAAAGCGATAGTCGTAAAACTCGTCTATTTTGCCGGTATATACGATTTTGTCTGCCAAAGGAGTGAGCTCGTTGCGGTTTGAGGAAAAATCTGTGTCGGCCATGAGGTCGGCTCCGTTGAGCAATTGAGCAATGAGCGGGTTATAACCGCCTACGGGAATGCCTTGGTAGAGGTCGTCGAAGTAATTATTATCGTAGACGAAGCGTAGCGGTAGCCGCTTGATGACAAACGGCATCAGTTCTTTGCAGGGGCGCCCCCATTGCTTCTCTGTATAGCCTTTTATGAGTTTTTCGTAGATGTCGCGCCCCGCCAAACTGAGCGCCTGCTCCTCCAGATTGCGTGGTTCACGCTGGCCATATCCCTCC
>CAZQVW010000104.1:0-9344 GCA_964596865.1 uncultured Bacteroidaceae bacterium | reverse complement strand
CCGAGGTCGGGAAAAAACAAAAAAATAGCGCACCACGTTGAGGTAGTGCGCTATTTACATCTAATATTATTGGGGAATGCTTACTCCGGTCCAATGGTTTGGAGGGGCGTGCCGCTTAATTCGGAGGCCACCTGTGCGAATGCGGATCTATAACTGCCCAAAATCATACCGGTGCGGCTTATGGCCCACATATCCACTGCTGCGTCATACATATTCTTGCCCTCGCGCAAAATGATGCGGGAACCATAGCGCTGCGTGAGCGAGCGTCGGACGCGATGGTCATCGCTGGAGAGAAAGAATGTGTGGCTGCTGTCTGTTTCCAGTATACGGTCGAGCACGTTGGTGAAAACGGATAATGGAATCGTTTGGATTTCCGAACGCACATCTATGCGCCTGATTATTACACCGATAGTCTTGGGCGTAAAGGTGGAAGCGAGCTGGTCGGCGGCATCAAGAATAAACTGCTTGGGGTGGAAAAGTGAGCGTATCAGTAGGGGGGAATACTTTGTGAGCTGATACCCCGAGGCTACATAGGCGTTGCCCTGAATGAGTGCGTGGGTTAGGCGCGCCGTGTCCTGCGGCCGGAAATACGATGTCTGGAATTTGAAACGTCCGGTGCGGGTCAGCGTGGGCAACCACAGATTGCTGCGTCGTGATGGCATATCACAAAAGCCCGCCTCGCAGAATAGCACTCTCCCTGTCGCGTCATCCTCGGCATAGGGGCTTGCTTGTGGTGAGGGTGAGCTATTTTCGCTTGCAGTTAAGGAGCCGGCGTCTTTCGATTGCAAGATATTGTGGATTTCTGAGGAATCAATGGGCAGAAAGATTTCTGAAAATCGCTCGCGGCAGTAGGGTGTGAGCGGCCATGCGATGCGCACGTTACACAATCCCCCTGCTGCTAATTCCACTGCCGAGGCCATAGCGCATAAGCGCTGGCCTAAACCGCCTATCGGCACAAGGGTGAGTGTGTTCATCGCGAATGATTAAGTTTAGAATGTTGGGTTGTAATCTTTCGGGGAAAGGTGATAGCCGTATTGCAATAGTTTTAGTCGGTTTATGAAGGGTCGGCTGTCGTTTGGCAATAGTGGTTTGTTCTAATGGGCGACGTATGTAGATGATGCGGGGATAGGGTAGGGCAGAGGGCGAATTATTTGCCTTTAATCCTGTCGAACCCATTGCCAAAGACGCCCACCACCTTGCTCTGCGAGACAAAAGCGTTTGGATCCACCTCCTTTATGGTGTGGAAGATGAAAGGGCTCTCTCTGCGCCGAGCCAATACAATCAATACGTTGCGCTCCTCTTTCGTATACCAGCCGGTGCCGTTTAATATTGTTACGCCGCGGCCCGTGGAGGCGATGCGCTTGGCTATCTCGTCGTATTTCTGCGAAAAGATGAGGAATTGCACCGACTGCCGCCGGTTGTTTACGCCGTAATCCAAAGAAACGGAGATTGTTACCAGAGTAACGTAGGAATAAATAAGGAGCGTGATGTCGTGGAAAATGAAATAACTGGTGGAGATGATACATACATCCGTACACAGGATGACCTTGCCCAGACTGATGTCGCGGAATTTGTTTACCACGGCGGCAATGATGTCTGTGCCGCCGGTACTTCCGTTGTGCACAAAGATGATGGCCAATCCCGTGCCTTCCAGGGTGGCTCCTATCAGGCAGGAAAGGAATGTGTCATCGCCCAATAATCGGATAAACTGGTGGGTGGACGGGTCTTTGGGCAAGAATTGCTGCAACACGGCCATGAAACTGCCCAGCAATATCACACTAAAGATGGTGTTTATCAGAAATCTTACGCCCAAAAACTTTAATGCTATCATCAATAGGATAACATTAAATCCCCAATAGGTGTATTGCACAGGAAAGCCCGTGGCATAGAATATTATGGCCGCGGCGCCGGCCGTTCCGCCCGGCACTAAATGATACGGCAACTGGAAAAGCACATATCCCAGCGCATAAAGTAATGTGCCTATGATGAAAAACGGGCATCCGCGCACAAAATCTCGAGCGCTGAGCTTGGGAAGGGGGATTAACATAGTGAAAGGATAATCTTGTGAGACAACAAACTTATTTAATCACCACATTCACAATCCTATGAGGCACCACAATCACTTTCACCACTTGCTTTCCCTCCAAATACTTGGCGGCGGCCTCGCTCTCAATTACGGCTTTCTCTATTGTCTCGCGAGTGGCGTCCGGCGCAAAGTCCATAGTGAAGCGCGTCTTGCCGTTAAAGGAAATGCCCAGCTTCTCTGTGTCTTCTTTCAGGTAGGCCGGATCAAAATCGGGCCACTGGGCATCGCAAACGGTGGTATTATGGCCCAAGGCCTCCCACAATTCCTCGCTGATATGCGGCGCAAACGGAGAGAGCAGGCTCACCAATGCCTCCAAAACACTCTTGGCCCTGCATTTCTGCTGCTGCAATTCGCCCACACAAATCATAAAGGCAGAGATGGCGGTATTATAGGAGAAATGCTCGATGTCCTGGCTCACTTTCTGAATTAATTTGTTGATGCTCTTGAGACTTTCGCGCGTGGGCTCGCTCTCCTCGGGCAGGAATTGGCCGTCCTTGCTCCAGAATAGGCCCCATACCTTCTTTAGGAAGCGGGAACACCCATCGATGCCGTTATTATCCCACGGCTTCGATTGCGTAATCGGTCCAAGAAACATCTCATAGAGCCTAAGAGTGTCGGCGCCGTAGCGCTCCACGATATAATCGGGGTTCACCACGTTGAACATGCTCTTCGACATCTTCTCAATTGCCCATCCGCACAGGTATTTCCCGTCCTCAAGGATAAATTCTGCGTCTTTATACTCGGGCCGCCAAGCGCGGAAGGCGTCAAGATCCAGATAGTCGTTGTGTACTATGTTTACATCCACATGGATGGGCGTGGTGTCGTAGTCTTTCTTCAGGTTGAGCGATACAAAGGTGTTGGTGTCCTTGATGCGGTAAACAAAATTGCTGCGCCCTTGTATCATGCCCTGGTTCACCAATTTCTGGAAGGGCTCTTCCACGCAGGAGATGCCGTAATCGTGGAGAAATTTGTTCCAGAATTTGCTGTAGATGAGGTGGCCGGTGGCGTGTTCGCTGCCTCCCACGTATAAATCCACGTTTTTCCAATACAAATCCTTTTCTTTGGAAACCAACTCCTTGTTGTTGTGCGGATCCATGTAGCGGAGATAATAGGCCGACGAACCGGCAAAGCCGGGCATCGTGTTGAGGTCGAGCGGAAAGACGGTCTTATCATCGATAAGGGCCTTGTCCACCACCTTTTGGGCTTTTTCGTCCCACGCCCAGATGCGGGCATTGCCAAGGGGCGGTTCGCCCGTCTCGGTGGGCAGGAATTTCTCCACTTGCGGCAGTTCCAGCGGCAGGCATTGCTCCGGAATCATCACGGGAATGCCGTGTTTGTAATAAACAGGGAACGGTTCGCCCCAATATCTCTGGCGCGAGAAGATGGCATCGCGCAGGCGGAAATTCACTTTCACGCGCCCCAAACCGTGGCTCTCCACATATTTCTTTGTGGCGGCGATGGCTTCTTTCACCGTGAGGCCGTTGAGCGAAAGATCGCAATAAGGTTTCTTTGTGGCGGCGGGCGAATTGATTACTATGCCCTCTTTGGCATCGTAGCTCTCTTCACTAACGTCGGCGCCCTCGATAAGTGGAATAATCGGGAGGTTGAAATGGCGGGCAAAGGCGTAGTCGCGACTGTCATGCGCGGGCACAGCCATGATAGCACCTGTGCCGTAGCCGGCCAACACGTATTCGCTAATCCAGATGGGGTTCTTGTCGCCCGTAAAGGGGTTGATGGCGTAGGAGCCGGAGAAAACGCCGGTAACGGTGTGGTCTATTTGGCGCTCGCGCTCGGTGCGGCTCTTCACATAGGCGAGGTATTTATCCACTTCGGCGCGCTGGGCGGGCGTGGTGAGCTCGTCCACCAATTTGCTCTCGGGGGCCAACACCATAAACGTTACGCCAAACATCGTGTCGGCGCGGGTGGTGAAAATGGTGAAGCTCTTCTTGGAACTGTTTTCGCTGTTTTTGCCGTTGTTGGCGCTACTGTCGCTGCTTCCGGCACTGTTTTTGCCGTTATCGGCGCTATCATCGTCTTCGGCCACGCGGAAAACCACCTCCGTGCCCTCGGAACGGCCAATCCAATTGCGCTCCGTCTCTTTTATGGAGTCGCTCCAATCCACGGTGTCCAGCCCGTCGAGCAGGCGCTGGGCATAGGCGCTCACCCTTAGGCACCATTGCCTCATCTTCTTTTGCTCCACGGGGTAGCCGCCGCGCACGCTCACTCCGTCCACCACCTCATCGTTAGCCAAAACGGTGCCTAATTTCGGGCACCAGTTCACCATCGTTTCGCCCAGGAAGGCTATGCGATAATTCATGAGGACGCGGCTCTTTTCCTGCTCGTCCATGGCCAGCCATTCGGCGGCAGTGAGGTGGAGAGGCTCTGTTTCGGCCGCCTCCAGCCCCTCTGTGCCGTGAGCGTTGAGATAATCTATCAATTCATTGATGGGGCGTGCTTTATTCTCGCGATTGGAATAATAGGAGTTGAACATTTTTTGGAAAGCCCACTGTGTCCAGTGATAATACGCGGGGTCGCAAGTGCGCACCTCGCGGCTCCAATCAAAACTGAAGCCTAATTTATCCAACTGTTCGCGGTAGCGGTTGATATTCTGGACTGTGGTCTTTTCGGGATGCTGACCGGTCTGAATGGCATACTGCTCGGCAGGCAGTCCGTAGGCATCATAGCCCATTGGGTTGAGCACATTAAATCCCTTTTGGCGCTTATAGCGGGCGTAGATGTCGCTGGCGATATAGCCCAACGGGTGGCCCACATGCAATCCCGCTCCACTGGGGTAGGGAAACATGTTGAGCACATAGTATTTCGGCTTATTGGGGTCTTCGCTCACTTGATAGGTGTGGCGCTCGGCCCAACGCTGTTGCCATTTCTTTTCAATCTCCTGAAAATTGTATTCCATTATTTCTTTTGTGTTTTGTTTGCTAAATTAATTCTGCATTGAGAATATGCGTATAATTGCGGCAAATGAAAGGAGATGCCGCTTCAGAGTGCAAAATTATATCTTTTATTTTGCATTGCGCATAAGGATATTGGCTAATTCTGCTTAATTCAAGTTTATGGGCGCCTTGGGCGAGGGTGCGTGGTCGGAAGAATTTGTAAAATCGGCCTAATCGGAATTGTTGGCCAAATCTATCCGGCAGGGCTCATCATGCGGCTGTCAATTCTTCAGCCTTATCATTGTCAGACCGTCGCGCAAGGGCAGGATGACGCGCTCCACATCGGGGTCTTGGGCCACAAGGTCGTTGAAGCGGCGAATGCCGAGTGTCTGGGCGTCGTGGTCATAGGCGGGGTCGATGACATGGGCGTCCCAAAGGGTGTTGTCGGCCAGAATGAGGCCGTGGGGACGGAGCACCTGCTTACAAAGGGCGTAATAATCGGTGTACTGCCGTTTGTTACCGTCCAAAAATACGAGGTCGTACTCGTTGTGGCAATCTTTGAGCTCCTCCAGCACGTTGCCTATGTGCATTCTTACTTTTTCCGCCCACGGCGAAGCCGCTATGCGGGGGCGAGTGAAATCTTCCAGCTCATCGTTGATTTCATAGGTGTCGATATAGGCGCTGTCTGCCAGTCCGGAAGCCATGGACAGGGCCGAATAGCCGGAAAATGTGCCGATTTCCAAAATCTTTTTCGGGCGGGCAATCTCCACCAGCATCTTCAGCAATACTCCTTGCAGGTGGCCGGACGCCATGTGCCCCTTAAGGAGATAGATATTGGTCTCCCGCCACAGTTGATAGAGGTAGGGGTGCTCTTTGTCGATGTGGCTTGCGATGTAATCGTTGAGGGCGGCGTTTTCCGAATTCATTTTAATTGCTTAGATGCCTATCTGAAAAGAAAGATAGTCCTTTTCCGCAGTGTTGATGCCGAAATGCTGTGAGGGTGAGCCTTATTTGTGCAAAAGCGCTTCGATGGCGAGGCGATAGGAGTGGAGGCCAAAACCGCAGATGACGCCCTTGCAGCCCGCCGAGATCATAGAATGGTGGCGAAACTCTTCCCGTTGATGAACATTAGAGATATGCACCTCCACCACGGGGGCTTTCACGGCTTTGATGGCGTCCAGTAGGGCGATAGAGGTGTGGGTGTAGGCGCCTGCGTTGAGTACGATGCCATCGGCCTCGAAGCCTGCTTTGTGAATGCAGTCGATTAGGGCGCCTTCGCTATTGCTTTGAAAATAATCAATCTCCACATCGGGGTATTGCTTCTTCAGTTCGTCCAAATAGGTCTCAAACCCCTTGTGGCCGTAGATGCTCGGTTCCCTCACGCCCAGCAGGTTGAGGTTAGGCCCGTTGATAATCTGTATTTTCATAATAGAATGTGTTTTGTATTGGGTGATGTGTGCGGCATTTGGGCTGCTAACAAGGAATTATAATATAGATACGGCCACGCGTTTGCCCAGTCCGTTGAAAATGCGAAATAGGGTGGACAACTGCACATCAGCGTGCCCGTTTTCCAGTTTAGATATATAGCTTTTCTTGGTGCCTATGCGTTTGGCGAGCTGTTCTTGTGTTAATCCCGCTTTCTTGCGTTCGTCTTTTAGGCATTCTGCCAGGATAAACGCCTGAGCATCATCGTCATATTTGTCGCGTTCCAAAGTGCCGGTCTCTCCATACTCGGCATCCAATAGCTCGTCAAAGGACGTGCTGCTCATAATAGCTTCTTTCTTTTTCGCATCCATTTTATTTATCCTCTTTTTCTTTATAATATTCGTGTTTTAATTTTTCTGCCAACCGAATTTCCTTTTGAGGGGTTTTGTGTGTTTTCTTTTGAAAGCCTTGGAACAAAACCACCACGGCATCTTTGTCCATACAACACATCACTCTAAATATATTGCCCCCATATTCGGTACGTATTTCGTAGATTCCGTCTGAACCTTCTATAAACCTAAGAAATTTTTTGGGAACTATTCTTTGGGTTTCAACCATTGACATAGAATAGTTGATTTTCCGTCTTATTTCTTCGGCTTGTTTGATGTAGAATTCTTTGAAGTAATTTTTGTAGAATATGATAGTTCTGATTTTCTTCTGCGAACTTTCATGGCGCAAAGTTAATGATTTCGTTAACAACAGACAAGATTTGCAAGATAGATTAATAGGAAGTGGCAATTTGTGGTGATGTGCGCGCATTGTGGCAGACTGAAAACGGCTGTCTGCAATAGGTTTATCGGTTACTTTTTATTACTTTTGCCTTTGCCCGCAAAATTAACAAGAAAAGTTTATATTTTCAGCAATGTCTACCTTAAATATCCCAATTTCGCCGAAGCAAGAGTGGCCTAATCCCTCCTCGGACAAGGAGCTTCTGCGCGCCGAGGCTGGCGAACTGTTGCGCGATTTCAATACTTACCTAAGATTGGAGCGCGGCCTCTCGCCAAACACACTGGACGCCTATATGCGCGATGCCAAGCGCATGGCCGCATTCCTCACCGAGGGCGGCATCAGTCTTTTGCAGGCTACCACCGATGACCTCCGCTCTTTCGCCGAGGCTCTCTATGATGTGGGGCTGGACGCTCGCTCCCAAGCGCGCATCCTTTCCGGCGTGAGGGCGTTTTATAAGTTTCTTGTTCTCACCGATCGCCTCGAGGCCGATCCTGCCGAACTGTTGGTGTCGCCCAAGCTGGGTGTTCATCTGCCCGAGGTGCTCTCCGTGGAGGAGGTGGACGCCCTAATCTCGGCCATCCGCCTCGATACGAAGGAGGGGCAGCGGAATAAGGCTATGGTGGAGGTGATGTACAGTTGCGGACTGCGCGTGAGCGAGGTGTGCAACCTGCGCCTGTCCGACCTCTATCTGGACGAGGGGTTTATAAAGGTGAAGGGCAAGGGCTCAAAGGAGAGACTGGTGCCAATCTCCCAGCGGGCAATCAAGGAATTGCAGCTCTATTTTATCGACCGCAACCAATGGAACATTCCGCCCGAATACGAGGATTATGTTTTCATCACTGTTAAGCGTAAGATAAAGAATATTGGGCGCATCATGGTCTTTCATCTGATTAAACAACTGGCCGAGGCTGCCGGAATCCAGAAGAATATCTCTCCCCACACGCTCCGCCATTCCTTTGCCACCCATCTATTGGAGGGTGGCGCCAACCTGCGCGCTATCCAAGCCATGATGGGCCACGAGAGCATCGCCACTACCGAGATTTACACTCATATTGATCGCTCCCGCCTAAGGGAGGAAATCCTGCTCCATCACCCGCGCAATAATCGGAGCAATTGAAATTCTTTTCCGCGTACTCAAAGTACTGATTGGGCAAAGTAGGGGCAGGTCTTGCACGCCATATTAAGCGGTATAATCCCAAAATACCGGACTTTTTCTGCAGCCTTGTATCCCCCGTCCCTATTGATTCGTAAAAATGGCGCGTTATCGAAAAACATTCTTCATTGGCATTCCTCCATTTCTCCCTCGCCAAGGCTTTTTCCTTGCCGAAAGAGTGTTTTTCACTAACAAATGGGGAAAAACTGCACTAATGGCGAGCGAAAAGCGATTTTTCTGCACTTTTTTGCTGCGAAATAATAAGAAAAAGCTAAGTTTGCTGCGGAATTATCTACACAACAAACAAAATAGCGCGCACCATGTTCGCAAATCTGTTTACGTTAATCCATTAAAATACCCAATAATATGAAAACGATTAGCACGATTCTTACATCTTCTCGCCTGAAGTGGCGGAACCTATTGGTGATGGCCGCTGTGATGATGATGTCTTTGGGCGCTATGGCCCAGGCCAATGACAATAATCCCCCGCAGGGCGGCAAGGATGCGCCTCGCGAGCGTCCGGCGGACAGGGGCGGCAGAGCAGGCGGGCCGAATGGCCGGCATTCGCGCGGGTTTAGGCCGCGGCTGGAGGGCGTATGGCAGTTGTGTTCATTGCAAAAGAGCGATGACGACCAGCCCCAGATGAGTATGTTGCCGGTGTTGCGCGTATATTTCGGTGATGATTTTTATCAGACCGTGGCCATTCCCTCCGAGGGCGGTTGCTTTGTGATGGATCAAGCCAGAATGGAGAAGACCTCCGATTCCACTTACACGGCCACCCGAGTGAAGATGCGCCCCGATTCCATTCCAAATTCTCCCGTCAATGTTACCTACCAGATGTTTGGCCCTCTGTGGATGTCTCTGAAGTTTAAGAGCGAGGGCGAGCAGGAGGAGAAAGTGGAATTTTGGATTCGCGTATTGCAGAATGATGCTCGCGCCAATAAGGAGCAAGGGCGTGTGGGCAATCCTTCATTGCGCCAGGGTCAGGGCCGTCCGCAAG
>CAZQVW010000103.1:0-9385 GCA_964596865.1 uncultured Bacteroidaceae bacterium | reverse complement strand
ATCCGTAGAAGAAGAAACTGGCCAATATCACCACCATATTCTGCCAGCGCACGCCCCGTCCCGCCCAATAGAGGGCAAAAACCACCGGCAGAAACAAAAGAAATGCAAATGAATTGAACAGCATCTTGATTATCAGCTTAACTTATCCATTTATCCGGACTCATAATTTTCGTTATGAGTACTTTCTGCGTTGTTTCTTGCCGGAGGCCATGTTTCGCATGGCGCAGTTGGTTTCGGAACACGAATCGCAGCAGCCACCTTTGCGCCCCGAGCGGGTGAAGAAGGCAGTTCTTGCAGCCCAAACAAAAGCTATCAGAATGGCTATCAGGATAATATAACTGAGGAAATTCATATAGAAAGCTTTTATCGGAAATCTAAATTACATAATAAGGCAAAGCACGTGGTAGCAGATAAAAGCCACCACCCATGCCACAAGACATTGAAATATCACCAGCATCAGTGCAAAACTGCCACCTTGTTCCCGCTTGATTGTGGCTATGGTCGCCACACACGGGGTGTAAAGCAGGCAGAATACCAGTAGTGACGCCACGGCCGGAATGCTCAATAATTGCTGAATGGCAGTTACCGACCCAAATACCACTTGGATTGTGCCCACCACGCTCTCTTTGGCAAGAAATCCAGTTACAAGCGCACTGGTGATGCGCCAGTCGTTGAATCCTATCGGCGAGAAAATGGGCGATATGTAGCCCGCCAAGGTGGCGAGGATGCTGTTCTGGGTGTTTGACACAAGCTGTAGGTGAAAATCGAAACTTTGTAAGAACCAGATAACTATGGTGGCGGCAAAAATCACGGTAAACGCTCTTTGCAGGAAGTCGCGCGACTTATCCCACAACAGGTGAAGCACATTTCTGAAGCCAGGCATTCTATAATTGGGCAGTTCCATTACGAATGGCACCGGTTCGCCCTTAAACAATGTCTTATTATAGATGACTGCGGCCACGATGCCCACCAATATGCCCAGTAAATAGAGCATCATCATCACCAATGCCGCATGATGAGGGAAGAAAGCGGCGCAGAAAAAAGCATAGATGGCAATCTTGGCCGTACAGCTCATAAATGGCGTGAGAATAATGGTGAGCTTACGGTCGCGCTCGGAGGGCAGTGTGCGTGTGGACATCACTGCTGGCACACTACAGCCAAAGCCTATGAGTAACGGCACAATACTGCGGCCGGATAGACCGATTTTTCGCAATAGCTTGTCCATTACAAAGGCTATGCGCGCCATATATCCGCTGTCCTCCAATAAAGAAAGGAAGAAAAATAAAACTACGATTATCGGTAGGAAACTTAATACTGTGCCCACGCCTTGGAAAACTCCGTCTATCACCAATGAGCGGACGGCATCGTTTATTTCCAGAGAGCGAAGCAGGTGGTCGGTTTGTTGTGTCAGCCACTCCACGCCCTGCTCTATTAAATCTTGGAAAAACAGTCCGATAACATTGAAAGTGAGTAAGAAAATCACGGCCATAATGAGAATAAATACGGGTATGGCAGTGAAGCGACCGGTGAGAATGCGGTCGATATGCTGCGAACGGATGTGCTCCTTGCTCTCCACTGGTTTCACCACGGTCTGCCTCGTAAGATTGGTGATAAACGAAAATCGCATATCCGCCAATGCTGCAGGGGCATCGAGCCCGCGCTCCTCCTCCATTTGCGCAAGGATATGATCCACGGTTTCTTTCTCGTTCTGGGAGAGATGAAGTGAACTTTCCACTAAAGAATCGTGCTCTATCAGTTTGGAAGTGGCAAATCTTAGGGGAATATGTGCCCGTTGCGCATGGTCTTCTATTAGGTGCATGATGGCGTGGGTGCAACGATGGACGGCGCCGCCATGGTCGGTGGGCTTACAGAAATCTTGCCTCAGGGGGGCTTCCTGGTAGCGGGCAACATGAACGGCGTGCTCCACCAATTCGCTAATTCCTTGGTTTTTGCTGGCGCTGATTGGGATAACCGGAATGCCCAACAGCTCCTCCATCTTGTTTACGCGGATGGTGCCACCGTTGTTTTCTATCTCGTCCATCATGTTTAGGGCCAAAACCATAGGAATGCCCAATTCCAATAGCTGCATTGTGAGATAAAGGCTGCGGTCTATGCTATTGGCGTCCACAATATTGATGATGCACGAAAGCTTTTGCTCCAACACAAAGCTGCGAGTGATTATTTCCTCTTGGCTATACGGCGAAAGGGAATAGATGCCCGGGAGGTCAGTGATAAGTGTGTCGGGATGCCCTTTGATGACGCCACTTTTCCGATCCACCGTAACACCAGGGAAATTTCCCACGTGCTGATTGGCACCGGTAAGGCGGTTAAATAATGTGGTCTTACCGGAGTTTTGATTGCCCACGAGGGCAAAAGTGAGTTTTTCGTTTTTCGGCAGCGGATGCTCGTTTTTTTTGCAATGATAGTTCTCTTCTCCCAACCCAGGGTGCTCGTCTTGATTGGGGATAAAGTCGGAAATGGTTTTGTTTTTGGGGCTTTTGTTGTTGGAATCTATGTCGTCAGGCGTATCCGTATGAGCCATTTCTGCCGGTGCAGCTTGCTCCTTTTCTACTATCGATACGTCTATCTTTTCGGCTTCGTTCAATCTCAACGCCAGTACGTAGCCGTGGATAAGCAGCTCCATGGGATCGCCAAAAGGAGCGTATTTCATCAGTTTCACGTTGCTGCCCGGTATCACGCCCATGTCTAAAAAATGCTGGCGCAAAGAGCCGGTGCCGCCCACTCGGGTTATTACGGCCGATTGACCAATATGTAAGTCTCGTAGAGTCATTTTTGTTCGGTTTTGTCTGTTTCTCCTGATAATAGTAAGGAATCGTCTGCCACAGTAGGGACAATTTGCTTGTTGTCATTGCTTTCAGCTTGGCAAACTTGCATATCGCCTCCTGTTTCTCTCTGGTATTTCGATGGTAGAGCGGAGTTGATCGCGTCAAAGGATTTGCGCGACAGTTCGCTCATGTTATCTGCTCCGCGTTTCATGGGAGGGATGATGTCGTGGATGACGAGGCGCATTTTATGCCGCGCAACAAAGCCAACGCCCTTGTTGCGCGGAAGCACATCATACGAACCATCAATAGTTATTGGCACCACTGGCAAATGTAATTTGTCGGCTAAGAAAAACGCACCCTTGTTGAATGGTTGCATATATCCGTCAAACGTACGTGTCCCCTCAGGAAACACCATTAGCGACATTCCGTGAGTGAGAATATTGCGGGCCTGCTGGATAGATTCGATTGTGGTGCGGGGGTTCTTGCGGTCAATAAACACAAACCCTGCTTTTTGGCAGGCGTATCCCACCAAAGGAATTTCCTTTAGCGATTTTTTCATCATCCACTTGAAGTTGCGCCCCAAAAATCCGTAGATTAAGAATATATCCATCGCTCCCTGATGATTGGCCACAAAGACGTAGGAGCTTTTTTTATCCAATTTTTCCCTTCCCACCACTTCGATGGGCAACAGTAGTAAGCGGCATACCACTATGCTCCACACTCTGCCAGGCCAATATCCCCAGAAGCGTGGCTTGCCTAAAGTGCAACCAATGATTGTGGTGAGTGCGCATAGAATAGTAGCCACTATTATCAGTGGAGCCGCAATACACAGTTGATAAATGTGGTAGATTATTTTCATAAATAAATTCTTGTAGTGGTCTTTCTTTGTCTTTCTTTATATTGGTTAGTAGATTGCAATTTGTATCAGTTTGAAGTGTGGAGATGAGATTGTCGTTCACCGCTATGTAATGTGATAACGCACACTTCGCTCCATGCGCCGAATCGAAATGGTACAGTGCCCAAGCCGAGGCCAACTGACACGATGATTGAGCGATTGCCTTCGTAATATTGTCCGCCCCATTCCTTATAAATAAACGATGCTGGGCTCCATCCCCAAATCTTAAACTGCAATCCGTGGGTATGGCCCGCCAGTGTGAGCTGCGCATCGGTGTCTTTCAGTATTGCGCTTCGCCAATGCGTGGGGTCATGGGTGAGTACAATCTTAAACAGAGGTTTGCCATCATTAGTGTTGCCCAATCCGCTCATTGCTTTGGGAATATCTGCCATGTGAGGAAATGGTGGTTTGCCTTCGTTCTCCATGCCAACGAGGGCGATGGCTTGACTGTCCTTATGGATAACGACGTTTTCGTTTCTAAGCAATTTCCAACCGGCTTTTTTCTCTATATCCATCAGTTGGCGGATGTCGGCCAACTGCTCTTCTTTTGTATCAAACATACGATAGACGGCGTAATCGTGATTACCTAAAATGGAATAGACTCCGTAGGGTGCACTTAAACTGCTTAATTGTTCTACGAAAGGCAGTGCCTCCTTCGATTCAAAGTTCACCAAATCTCCTGTAAACACAATTATATCGCCCTTTTGTTCCATCACCTTTGAAAGCAGTTGCTTTACGCGAGCTGTGTCGGTGCCATAGGTGCCGAGATGGAGGTCGGAGAAATGCACAATCCTCATGCCGTCAAATGCAGGTGGAATATCCTTGCTATAATAGGAGTATTCCTTAACCTCAATCCGTTTGTTGCCAATGAAATATGCCATAGTTGCAATGATTATACAAATTGCGGATATAGATAGTCCGATATAAGTAGCGATGCGGCTCCATTTAGTTTGGGCAATGCGTGTGTGTGATTTGGTAGCAATTTTCTTTATAAGCCATCCTATCGCTCCGCAGATGCTAAGGGCTATTTCTGCAGAGAACACGCCTGTCAGCAATGGGAAGAACAGTCTCCATAACCATTCCGGCTGGCCGGAGCGAAAGCCTGTTAGCACAAATACTACGCTTCCTGCGCAAAGCAATGCCACAATTACCCACAATAGTATCTTCCACTTGTGTCTGTTGGGCCTTTTTCTGAAGTATCTGACATTTAAGAACAATGCCGGACATACCAGCAATGCCACAAGCACAATTAGTATGCGGATTGAGAGAATCATGCTCTGTCTTAAGAATTAATGGTTGTATGGGCGCATGATTGGGCCGCTGTTATTGCCTGTGTCTTGTCTTTCAGATTTGCGGCAAGATACTGGCGCATTTTTTCTTTGGGGAGGTTCCGCCTTTTGGCATAGTCCGAAAATTGGTCTTCATCGATTGGCCCAACGGCGAAATAATGAGCGTCTTTCAGAGCTATCATCAATCCACTGACGGAGGCGTGGGGAAGCATGGCTCCATTTTCAGTGAGAGTTATCCCCATGCCTTGCATATCTATCATTGTGTCTATGATGAAGTTGATACTCTGGTCTGGCAGAGACGGATAGCCCACAGCGGGGCGAATGCCTTGGTTGTGCTCGCGTAGCATATCTTCTATGGAGAGATGTTCGTTTGGAGCGTAGCCCCATATCTCTTTGCGTACTTCTTCATGGAAATGACAAGCGGCGGCTTCTGCCAGACGGTCGCAGAGGGTTTGACCCAATAATCGGCGATAGGGATCGTCTTCGCTCTCGGCGATAGGGTCATAGCCGATAGTGGTGGCGAAGATGCCAATCTTGTCTTTTTTGCCGGAAGATAATGGTCTAATATAATCGCTTAAACATAATGAAGTCTCGCCTTTTGTGATACTCTGCTGGCGCAAACAAGGCAGGCGGTGTTCGTGCCCATCATCTGCAAGGATTATTATGTCATCGCCCAGCGAGTTGGCATCAAACACTCCTACTCGGCATTTAGCTGTGGTTTTCTTGCTGATTTCTTCCAGCATCGTGCGACTATCGTTAGCAAGTCGTAGCGTCTCGCGGCCTAAAACCCTATACTTCTCATCCAAAGAGCCAATCCAAGCCTCACGACAGGCAGTGCAATCATGCACACTCCAAGCTCCACGCAGAGACGTGGGCATTTGCCACGCATGGAGGAAATATCCCCAGTCTATATACGGGACGAGCGAAGAGACACTATATTGCCTGTCTACTATCATGGCTGAACATTATTCTTTCTCCACAAACTCCACAACTGTTGCTTTCGATTTTGTCTTGTAGGTTAGTATTTTGTGGCGCGTCCTCACTGCTTTTGTTTTGCGAGAAATGGCGGTATACTATTGTTCCATTGCAGATGGTGGTATCAATTTGCCAACTCACTTTTTTGTTTACGTATGGTGTCCACCCGCATAGGCTTAAGACCTCGGCGTCTGTGATGGTGTGGGGTTTTTCTAATTGTGAGACAATGGTTAGGTCGGCTTTGTATCCCTTGCGGATGAATCCTCTGTCTTTGACTCCAAAGAAAATGGCAGGATGATGACACATCAACCTGACAACATCTTCTTTCTTCAGTATGCCCTTGTCCGTGAGCGTAAGCATAATGGGTAGGGAAAATTGGACAGAGGGCATTCCCGATGCGGCTTTAAGAGCACCGCCTTGTTTGCGCGCCGGTAGGTGTGGGGCATGGTCAGTGGCAATGCTCCATACGCGCCCGTCTGTGAGAGCGCGGCGTAGAGCATCGCGGTCAGAGGCGGTTTTGAGTGCAGGATTACATTTTATACGTGTCCCCAAGGTGGGGTACTCGTCTTGGCAAAACGCAAGGTAACTAACACATACTTCTGCTTTTGCGTCTGCGCGTGAGGATTGGATCATTTCTAATTCCTTACCGGTGGAGACATGAGCCACCAGTAGACTTGCTCCTGTCTGTTCCGCCAAAGAGAGGGCGAGGGCAGTGGAGCGCACGCACACGTCTTCGTTGCGAATGACGGAGTGTAGGCTTACATTTGGATCTTCTCCGAAATTATTGATTGCCGTGGCTGTGTTTTGCGCAATCAGTGCCGAGTCTTCGCAGTGGGTCATCACTGGCAATCCTTTCTCTGCGCAGACGGAAAAGATTTCTTTCAAAGCGGACATGTTATCTACCAGCATATTGCCAGTGGATGCGCCCATGAACACCTTCACACCCGGCACTGTGGTGGCGTCCAATGAGCGTAGAAAGTCTATGTTTTCGTTCGTGGCTCCAGGGAAGAACGCGTAGTTTATTGCGCTCTTCATTTGGCCGACCTGCCATTTTGCTTCCAAGGCGGCCTGCGTTGTGGTGGGCGGATTGGTGTTTGGCATATCAAAGAAAGACGTAACGCCTCCGGCGGCTGCCGCCCGTGATTCAGAGTAGATGTTTCCGGCAATGGCGTCTTTTTGTGCGGAATTGCAATCTTCCAACGCGGCTTGGCGGAAATGAACATGTTCGTCTATCACACCAGGGATAATATACCCGCCTTGGGCATCAATGATATCGCCTTCGCATTGAAAAGGCGCATTACCCTCGGCCACCTCGGTGATAATATCTTTTTCCACCTTGATGCTGCCACGGAAAATGCGCCCTTCGTTGATGATATTTCCGTTTATGATAGATAGCATTGTGCTGACTTTCTGAACGTGAGGTTATGATTGTTGGGCAGACAGGCGTTGGCGTTTCATTTTCTTAAACTTGCCGCGCAAGCTGTCTATCTTCAACTGAATTACCCCAAACATAGCTTCGCCGAAGATGCCGCCGCTCATCTTACTGGTGCCGAGCCTGCGATTTACAAACACCACCGACACCTCTTTAATTTTGAATCCTAACTTGTACGCGGTATATTTCATCTCTATCTGGAAAGCATAGCCCTTAAACCTGATATTATCCAAGTCAATAGCCTGTAAGACCTCACGTCTATAGCACTTGAATCCCGCAGTGGTATCGTGGATAGGCACGCCGGTAATCATTCTCACATACATACTGGCGAAATAGCTCATCAATACACGGCCCATCGGCCAATTCACCACGTTCACTCCACTGACATATCTGCTCCCTATAGCCACATCATAGCCCTCGTCGTGGCAGGCGTCGTAGAGGCGGGGGACATCTGCGGGGGAGTGAGAGAAATCGGCGTCCATTTCAAAGATATACTGATATTTCTCTCTTTCCAATGCCCACTTAAAGCCGGCAATGTAGGCTGTGCCCAGTCCCAGCTTCCCGCTTCTTTCCATAAGGAACAAGCGGCCTTGAAATGGAGCTTCGCCCTGCATCTGCTTTACAATGGCGGCAGTGCCATCGGGCGAACCGTCGTCTATCACAAGGATGTCATACGGACCCTTCAAATCAAACACGGCGGTTATGATGTTGCGGATATTTTCTTTCTCGTTGTAGGTGGGGATGATGATTATGCTGTCCGACTCCATAAACTCTTACTTTAACTCTTACTTTTTATATTGTAGGCAAAGTTAGCAAACGTTGGCGAAACCGCCACATACTTCCGTTCTTTTTTTGCTCCAGCTCCCCTTTTTACTCATAATAGATTAGAATAAAGCCCCGCAAGCTATTGCTTACTGGGCTTTATTTGGGAGGGTGGATAGTCGGATTCGAACCGACGACATTCAGAACCACAATCTGACGCTCTAACCAGCTGAACTATATCCACCGTTTTAGGCATATAAGTGCTTGTCTGAAGCCTTTGCTTCTGTGGATTCAAGCATCGTTTGCCTCAATTGCGGTGCAAAATTACGCCATTTTTCTGACACGGCCAAATTTCCGCCGATATTTTTTGCGTAGACCGCCATCTTTGTCTGAACGCATCGTTTTGCTTTTGTGATTATCTTTTACTTCGAAATTACTTTCTTCGTTGTTCCGTCTTTATAGCGAATAATATTAAATCAAAAGCGTGAAGACTTCTCGCGTTCGTTCTATACGCTACGAGGCCTTCGCATTGCCCAACTCTGTTAGAACGAGCAACGAGAAGCCCACGCGGATATGAATTAGACATAATCACCTTAAAAGCTATTAAGGCAATCAATTATGTAATCATATCATGCAGGCATCTACCGTTGCTGTGTCTTGAACAGAGTTAGAAAGTTGCGAAGTTTCGTAACGTCAAAACAGGCGCGAGTAAACGCTATAATATTTACTTGTCAGGTAAGGATTTTCTCGGACTCGCTTGTCCAACTACTTATTTGACGATGCAAATTTAATGAAAAATTAAGAAATCAAAATGTCTTAACGCGAAAAATCTCTATTTTGTATGAAGCTACCTCAAATTTGTTGCGTTAAGTTATTCCCTTTCATGTGGCAAAAGTAATGTAGGGGCGGATCAGGCATTGAGGAACGAAATGCCGTGTTATCCGCCCTATTGCCCGATAGGGCAAACACGATAAGGCAATGATTTTTAACCGTTCCGGTTGTAGGGCGGATAACACGCCGCTTCGCGACTGATCCGCCCCTACAGGCCAATACAAATACTTTTTTGTCTTATCTGACAATTATAATTACAAAGCAACCGACTTGTTCGGCAACCTCGTTTTATAACCGCCAGCGAAATGACATGGCAATATCCTGTAACTCGCACTATTACTGGTATCAATAATCTGCGGGCGGGTATAAAGCACCCCAAAATTTCGTACATCAAACTTTGAGGACGCCTCAAAAC
>CAZQVW010000102.1:0-9390 GCA_964596865.1 uncultured Bacteroidaceae bacterium | reverse complement strand
TTTAGTTATTGTTACAGTACTGTTTAGTTATTGTTACAGCACTGTGAACGCAAACAAACGCGGGATTTGGAAACCGCAGAGCTGATTTTTCGCATTTTATAGCGCAAAAGGAATTTGCAAGGAGATTAGAAATTCATTTTAAGAAAAAATGGCGTAACAAATGTGGCCGTATGGCGGGGATTGGGTAATTTTGCAGGGACAACAGAAAACATTTCATAATTATGGCAAAGGTAAAATGTATTGGTGTATTGACATCTGGAGGCGATGCCCCTGGCATGAACGCAGCCATTCGCGCAGTAACAAGGAGCGCAATCTACAACGGATTTGAGGTGAAGGGCATTATGCGTGGCTATGAGGGCCTAATCCACGAAGAGATTGTCCCACTGACCACCGAGAGCGTGAGCGGTATCATATCTCGCGGTGGCACAATATTAAAGACGGCTCGCTCCAAAGAATTTATGTCGCCTGAAGGAAAAAAGAAGGCCTACGAGGGTCTGAAAAAGGCCGGAATAGACGTACTGATTGTCATTGGCGGCAACGGTTCGCTCACGGGCGCCAGAGATTTTGCCGAGATGTTTGATGTGCCCTGCATTGGATTGCCCGGCACGGTGGATAACGATTTGGCCGGCACCGACATCACTATCGGTTACGACACCAGTTTGAACACCATCGTGGAATGTGTGGATAGAATCCGCGACACAGCCAACAGTCACGAGCGCATCTTCTTTGTGGAGGTGATGGGCAGAGACGCAGGTTTTCTGGCTCAAAACAGTGCCGTGGCCAGTGGAGCCGAGGCAGCCATAATCCCCGAAGACCAGACGGATGTGGATCAGCTTAGCCAATTTATTGGGCGTGGCATCCGCAAGAGCAAAAATTCCAGTATCGTCATCGTGAGCGAAAGTCCGAAATGCGGCGCCATGCACTATGCCGAGCGCGTAAAGAAGGAATATCCCGAATATGAGGTGAGGGTGTCTATCCTCGGCCACCTGCAAAGAGGAGGTTCGCCCTCCGCTCGCGACCGTATTCTGGCATCACAATTAGGCGTGGGAGCCATCGATGCCATTTTGGACGGCCAAAGGAATGTGATGATTGGCCTTAGAGAGAACGAGGTGGTGTATGTGCCATTCTCTGTGGCAATCAAAGAGGGCGGTAAGCCAATCAACAAAAATCTTATCAAGGTATTGGATCAGCTCTCTATATAAATAATAATAAGGTTAATTGAAGGATATGATACAGTCTATGACCGGCTACGGCAAAAGTGCGGCCGAATATAATGGGCGAAAGATTGTAGTGGAAATCAAATCGCTCAATAGCAAAGGATTAGACATCACCACTCATGTGCCTACCGCCTATTTCTATAAAGACCTCACCCTTAGGCAGGCTATAAAGGAGAAACTGATAAGGGGCAAGGTGGATCTTAGCATTACCACCGAGGACAACGCCGCCGACACCACCGCCACCATCAGTATGGCCGTGGCAAAGGAATATGCTAACCAGATTAGCCGGATTAGTAAGGAGGCCGGTATCGGTGAACCCAAAGATATTTGGAGCGTGCTCATCCGTATGCCCGGGCTGTGGCAGACGCAAAGCGCCCAGGAGGTGAGCGATGAAGAATGGGCCGTGGTATGCCAAACGCTGGACGAGGCCATCACCAACCTTATTGCTTTTCGCAGTCAGGAGGGAGAGGCCGTGGCCCGCAAATTCACGGAGAAATTGCAAAACATCGGCCGCTACCTCAACGATGTGGCCCAATTTGAGACGCTTCGCACCGACAAGATTCGCCAACAGATTACAGAACGCCTCCAGACACTGCCAGTGGATTACGACCGCAACCGCTTGGAACAAGAGATGATCTATTATATTGAGAAACTGGATATTAATGAGGAGAAACAACGCCTCGGCAATCATCTGAAGTATTTCGCTGACACTATGCAGGCCGATGGCGCGCAGGGCAAGAAGTTGGGCTTTATTGCGCAGGAGATGGGTCGCGAAATAAACACCATGGGCAGTAAAAGCAACCTCGCAGAAATGCAAAACCTCGTGGTTAAGATGAAAGATGAGCTGGAGCAAATCAAAGAGCAGGTGCTCAATGTATTATAGTCAGCAAAAAAATATGGGCATCGCGCCAATAATAATGTCTATATTGCCAATTACAAAAACAAGAATCTATGATTATCGTTTTCTCTGCGCCCAGCGGTAGTGGCAAAAGTACACTTATTAATTATCTGATGAAGGAGGTGGACGGCCTCACGTTCTCTGTGAGTGCCACATCGCGCGCCCCTCGCGGCACAGAGCGCGACGGAGTGGAATACCACTTCCTTTCGCCCGAGGAATTTCGCCGCCTCATCAAAGAAGACGCCTTTATAGAATATGAGGAGGTCTATTCCGGGACATTCTACGGCACTCTCCGCAGTGAGGTGGACAGTCGTTTGGATAAGGGCGAAAACATAGTGCTGGACGTAGACGTGAAAGGCGCGCTCAACGTGAAGCGCATCTACGGCGACAAGGCATTGCTCATCTTTATCCAACCGCCATCAATAGAGGTGCTGCGCCATCGGCTTGAGAGCCGTCATACCGACAGTGCCGACAAGATAGAACAGCGATTGAGCAAGGCCGCTTACGAGCTCACCTTTGCCTCACAATTCGACCGTATCATCATCAACGACAAACTGGAGACGGCGCAACAAGAGGTGGTGAAGACTGTGCGCGATTTCTTGGAAAAATAATAAATCATAGATAGAAGAAAGGACTGATAGAAGAAAGATTATCAGCCTTATACAGAAATCTATGCGCATCGCAAAGATTATGGACGACAAGCGGCGAAAAATTGGCGTATTTGGCGGGTCGTTTAACCCCATACATATCGGGCATATCGCCATTGCCAAAGCCGTGAGGGACAGCGGAATGGTGGATGAAGTATGGCTGATGGTTTCGCCGCGTAACCCGCTGAAAGACCAATCTTCACTGATGGACGATAGCGAGCGCCTTGCCCGCGTCCGCAAAGCCGTAGAGCATCTAAACGGCATACGCGCTTGCGATTTTGAATTCTCGCTACCCCGCCCGTCCTATACCTATATTACAATGGAGAAATTGGAGCAATCCTATCCGTCCTTCTCTTTCTCCCTACTTATTGGCGCTGACAACTGGGTCCACTTCCATTTTTGGCGCAATCACGACCTGCTCCTCCAGCGCTACCCCATTATTATCTATCCTCGCCAGGGCTATAAAATTGATACAGCCACACTGCCACCCACCGTCTCTTATATTGATATGCCACTTATCAATGTTTCCTCCACCCAGATCCGCCAAATGTTGGCAAATGGCGAAGATGTCAGTAAGTTTTTGCCCCCAGATTATTCCTCGCCGGAAATATCATAGAATTGTATTATCATATTGGAAGGGAAGCTGATAACGCGGGAACGACATATCCCCATAAATGTCGCATAACTAAAAACTCCCTACCTTTGCCAGCGGAAATAGGGGTAAGGGAGCCATCGGACACGACATTTAGCTCCTCATACGCGATACAGTCCTACCCTTAATCAACACATCGGGCGCACGTAAAGAGTTTTTAGGAGACTCGTTTTATAAATGGCACTACACTTCAGTCAATACATTAGGTATCATTAACTGATAGACGACCAATCCATGCTGGTATCGTGAAGCTGAGCAAGACGCGCCCACGTTGGGGCATTGGCAGGAAGGGAGCGCGTAGGGTCGGTATCGAGAAGATGCTCGGCTGCTTCGCGAGCAGATACAAGGATATTGTTGTCGCGCACAAGGTTGGCAGCGCGCAGATTGAAAAACAAGCCACTTTGTTGCGTTCCCTCAATGTCGCCAGGGCCACGCAAGCGGAGATCTTCCTCGGCTATGACAAAACCATCGTTGGTGCTCACCATAATCTCCATGCGTCGCCGCGTGTTGTCGGCCAACTGGTAGCCAGTGAGCAGAATGCAGAAACTTTGTTCCGCGCCGCGCCCTACCCTTCCGCGCAACTGATGGAGCTGGGCTAAGCCAAAGCGATTGGCATTAACGATAACCATGACAGAAGCGTTTGGAACATCCACACCCACTTCTATCACTGTGGTGGAAACCAAGATATTCAGTTCGCCTTTAGCAAAACGCTGCATAACCTCGTTCTTATCGGCATCCTTCATTTTTCCATGGAGCTTGCCGATAGTCAAATCCGGAAAAGTGGCACACACCTTATCAAAACCCTGCTCCAAATCGCGCAAATCCATTTTCTCGCTCTCCTTTATCAGAGGGTAGACAATATAGGCTTGATGGCCCGCAGCCACTTCGCGGCGGATAAGGGTAGTGAGGCGGTCGAGATTGTTTTCGTAGAGATGATAGGTATGAATGGGTTTGCGCCCAGGGGGCATCTCGTTGATAACAGATACATCCAAATCGCCATAGACAGTCATGGCCAACGTACGCGGGATAGGCGTGGCCGTCATCACAAGGATATGCGGTGGACTGGTATTCTTACGCCACAAGCGCGAGCGTTGCTCCACTCCAAAGCGATGCTGCTCATCAATGACAGCCACACCAAGGTTTTGGAATATCACATTGTCCTCCAAAAGAGCGTGAGTGCCCACGATGATATTCACCTCGCCTCGGCTCAAACCGCTTAGAATCTCTTTTCTTCGCTTGCCCTTGACCATACCTGTGAGCAACTGAACATTTACGCCAAGCTGACCCAACATCCCAGAGATAGAATGATAGTGCTGCTCGGCTAAAATCTCGGTGGGAGCCATGATGGTGGCTTGAAATCCATTGTCCAAAGCCATGAGCATGGTCATAATGGCCACCACAGTCTTACCGCTGCCCACATCACCCTGAATAAGGCGGTTCATCTGCTGGCCGCTACACAAATCATTGCGTATTTCCTGCATCACGCGCATCTGCGCACCTGTGAGACGGAAAGGCAAGACCTCAGTATAAAAACGCTGGAACAGCGGCCCTACCCTATTAAGGATAAAGCCTCGATATTTGCCATTCCGCTTGCGAGCGAAAGAAAGGATGCTCAACTGAAGGAAAAACAATTCCTCAAACTTAAAGCGATATTGCGCCATAGGCACCTCTTGCATGTGCTTAGGCTTGTGTATGCGGCGCAACGCATCGCACAATGGCAGAAGTTGGTAATGCAAACGGAGGTCGGGCGAAAGGGTGTCCACAACGTCCCTATCAGACAATTGGTTGAGGGCATTATCCACCAGCTTCTCCAAGAATTTAGACGTAAGCCCCAGTCGCTTCATCTTTTGAGTGGTATGGTAGACAGGATGTAGCCCCAGCAATTCTGCGGGCGGATTGCCATCTTTCACCTCGTCCATCTCCGGATGAGTGATGCTCCAAGAAAAATTGAACATGACAGGCTTGCCCAACAACAGATATTCCATTCCCCTGCGCAGAGTCTTCTTCATATAACTGATACTCTGAAACCACACGAGGTTGATTGTCCCCGTATCATCCATAAAAGTGGCTTCCAGACGATGAGAGCGCCCCACTCCCTCTTCACCAATATCTGTAATCCGCCCTCGTAACTGCACATAAGGCAAATCTTCCTCAAGCTGATTGATTTTCCAAATTTTGGAGCGGTCAAAATATCTGTAAGGCAAAGTAAACAACAGCTCCCTGACCGTATGCACATCTATCTCCTGAGCAAGGACAGCAGCTCTGTTTGGCCCCACTCCCGGAAGAAACTGAATTTGTTGGTCAAGGAGGTTATACATTTACTAAAAGAATAATTACTAAGTCAGTGGACTACAGCATTACAGCTGCGAAAAGCGAATAGACATCACAATGAATTGATTACCTCGCCAGCGAGAACTTCATGCCAATACCAAAGTCCTGTACGGTGGTGGGATAAGACGATGAAGTGAGCAGGGGCTTGGTGGTCTGGCGGTCGAAATAAGCCGAAAGGCTCAACAGGCGGCTCACTTGATATTCTGCAGACAAGGCAATCTTGATGGCCTTATTTCCGGAAGTGGCCTGCGAGAGATTAGTGAGAATATTGCGGTTGATGGCGCTCTGATCACGAAGAGAGAAATCCATCTTCATATTGAGCGTGTTGTTTATCGTGTTGGCATCATTTGAAGACGTGGAGGATTTGTCATCGTCGCCATCTTTACGGTTGCGATTGCGCGCAGGGATTTTGCGCTTCTTGGTACCGCCAAAGAGCTTGAGGTTGTTGATCTTATATCCCACGCCCACAACAAAGTCGGACGAGAGAGCCTCCGTAATCTGCTGGGAGGTCATGCTAAGCGTTACCACGCGCGTACGGTTATACTTCATTGAGCCGGACAGATTATTTTGAAGGGTAAAAGAGAAGCCCACTATAGGCGCAAAGCTCTCGTTGATAGATACCGTACTAATATCATACATTGACGATGGCACAGGGTTGCCTGTTTCGGCGTTTGTAACGAAGCCCAAGCCACCCATATATTCTTGAAAACTGCTGTAGGTATTGTATGAGCCCACGGCGTAGATACTCTTATAGGCGTGCTCAATATTAAAGCTCTTGAAACGGTCGCGGAACCATTGGATGCGCATCAATCCACTATATGTAATTTTCCAATTGGGCAACAAACGCGATAGAGTGGGGAAAATCTTAAGACTACCGCCCTTGCCACCACCACAATAAGCAGCCAAGAAAGCAGGAATCATCACATCGGAGGAATATTTGCTGATAGTACCGTTGGCAGGGTCAAACGGCTGACCGGCCAAAGAGGTGTTTACAGGATATACAGCACCCTCATATTGCTTTTCCACCCGCTGTTGGAAGACATCCAAATAGTTTAAGAACTTATTGAACGTCGGGCTCTTATATCCGTTGGAAGCCTTGCCAGTGGAGGCAAAAGCAGTGGAAATACTGATGGTGGTCATCTGGAAAGAACCACTCTGGGTGGCGGGACTGCCCTCATACATATATTGAATGCTACGGGCCTTGGATTCCACGCGCGTGGCCGTGAGGTCAATCTTAAAATTGGGAATTGGCTCCAGAGTGGCATTGATTTGGAGGTTACGGCTATTGTTTGTGGCGGCGGGTGTGGACACACTATCATTCATCAAAAGCCAGCCACGATTAGCCGCCTTGTCGATATAAGACTCATCGGTAAAACCAAAAGCGAAATCCAATCCTGGAGCCAGCGGATTACCACTGCGACTGCGCTGACCGAAGAAATCGCCTACATTGGGCAAAAAGCCTGGCAACGACATATTATAACTGTCAGTATAACTGAAACTGACATTTCTCAGCATCATGCCAAAGCGGGCGGCAGAACGCGCAAACTTATACCACGGTTGGTCTTCCAACGGCCTGGCCTGACGAATAGAGACTTTTAGCTTGACAGTGTCGTGGGTAGTGATAACGATAGAATTACTATTGAGCGTCTTATAGCGCAGGACATAGCGTTTGCCGTCTTGACGAATGGCAGTTACACGTAGTTTGCGAGAACGAAGATTGTGCTTAAGAGTGATGGTTGTATCAGTCTGAAGCTGTATCTCTTGCTCAAACACTTTTTTCTTCTCGTCATCATCCTTAGAATTCTTCTTGGAATTATTTTTGGAATTGCGATTGTTGTTACGAGTAGAAGACGAGCGGGATTTAGAGGCTGCAAAATACTTGTTGGTGGCCTTGAGGAAAGGTACCAGATTATATAGCTCCTCCATTTGGAAACGTCCATTAAGTTTCACATTTCGGGAATTATTGATGGTGTTACCAAGAGTGGAACCATCGCTCAGAGTGGTACCTCTATTCCACGAATATTGAGAATCGTAGGCAAAATCAGCCGTAAACCATTTCAGTAAGGGGAATTTGTTGAACGGCAATTTCCACGACAGATTAAACGACTGATTATATGTCAGCGGCGTACCAAGATGCTTGATACTGTGCCATACGGAATCCTTCCACATGGAATACTCATCGGGATAGAGGCTTTTATTAACCGGCACATAAGGTTCTTGTATCTCTGCATTGGTGGCTGTATTAAGCGAGAGGTGAATATCGCCGGTGAGATCCCAATTAATGCCCATGGAGCGATTCCAAAGGAAATCCTGCGACCAGGTTAAAGGAATTGATTGGTCGGAGAGATTGTCCATATCGCGCTCCTGAAGCTCATAGTAAGTACGTGTAATATCGGAATTAAGATTAACGCTCTGCGGCCAAAGGCTCACCCTCTGCTCCTTGAGGATCTTATACCAGCCCATCTTGGATTTGTCCTTTATCTTTTTGAAAGGCTCCAGCGGTTTAAAGTCGGGCGAATAGGAATAGCCAAGATTGAATTTCCACGTATCATCATTTTCAAACACCGTGGTCTCGCCTTGAGTATGACGGTGGCTATGAGAATAACTGGCAGAAAAGTTGGCAGGATCGTAGGGCATGGGGTGACGCTTGCTCTGAATATCAAAGCGGGCGTTACTGATAGAGAAATTGGTATTTACCGTTTTGGTAGTGATAATATTTTCCAATGAGTCGCGCTCGCGCTTGGTAGTCATAGCATCCAACGCATCGTCAGTTTTCATGTCCGTATCCAGGGGATTATATTTGGGCTTTTGCTTCTGGCGGGAATAAGAATAATAGAGCGGAATACGCGCCTTGGCTTTTTCGGGGAAGAATTTGCCAAGTTGAACATTGGTGGTGATGGAATAATCGTAAAGGTCGCTCTGACGTCTTTCGCTCACACCTTGTTCCAATCCACCGAACCCGGCCGTTTCAATATGTCCCATAAGCGAGACTGTGGCAAGGTCCGAAAGCTGGACATCAAGTTTGGAACGTGCGGCCCAACCGCCATCGTCAGTATAATCCTGAAGGCGGAGCTCATTCACCCAAACCTCGGCGCTACGCACAGAGCGCGCGTTGTTTCTAACGCCAATCATCATGGTACGCACCTCCCCCAACGAAGGATTACCCATAACGGTAATCTTATTGTTGGGCGCATCTTCATCGTATTCGGAAAAGGCTACGGTATACGAAGCATTGCCCATGGATTTTTCGCGATTGCGATTTTTCTTAATGGCAGTGAATTTAGAAAGATCGATATCAAGCATATTTTCCGTGGGCCATACTGCGCGACAATCAGCATTGGTATATGTGTCGTAATGACCGGCGGGCGTTACGGTAAGCGGAATCTCGTATTCGTAGTAGTTGTTGCGATAGTCGGAGCCCAAGCGAATAAAGACTGCAGTCTCATGATCGCGCAAAGTGGCATCGCCGGTAAGGGCGTTGGCATGCACAAACATTTGGATATGCTTGTATTGGCGCAAGTCCATATTGCTGGTCTTATAGATGGCACGACTTTCGCCGGTAGGCAAATTCTTCACCGTGATACTAAGCGCCTGCTCATTATTTTCGCGAAGCTGGGAATTAGAGCGGTCGATAACACGCGAGAT
>CAZQVW010000101.1:0-9396 GCA_964596865.1 uncultured Bacteroidaceae bacterium | reverse complement strand
GACTTATTCAATAGTTTCGTTTATGCCTGTCCGCGGATTGACTGTGAGATTAATAATTGCGCAAAGCCCATATATAATAATGTATAGCCTTACTAAAATATATTAAGAATGGGAGCGGGGCGGTAGATTGGCTCACTTTGATATGCAGATGTTTTCAGTTTGGCACACTGTTTGCAATCTAATTTAGAGTTGAAAACGAAAGGAACCATAGAAAATGAGAAGGACTTATTCTGAAGAGTTTAAGCGAGTGTTGATGCAGAGCCGAAGGGAGGCTGTAAGCATCGGTGATAGATTGATACGTCAGGAGCATTTTGTTTTGGGGATGATTAGTGAACCGAACAATAGTTGCTATCCCATAATACAGCGGCATATCAATGATTTAGGGTCGTTGAGGTCGCTACTTATCAATAAGGCGCGCACGTATGCGCCGGGCAGTGTGCCAATGGACATGCCCAGCGGAGCTATCACCCTTGACGCCGATGCGGGTAATGCCCTGCAGCTTTGCATGAACGAGGCTGACATCACCAGTCAGAGCGACCGCGAGGGTGGAGACGCCAGTGGCGCAAGGACAGTGGGGTCGGTACATTTGTTGTTGGCCTTGCTGAAAGACAGACAGTCGTTTGTCTCGCGCACGTTGGGCGCGGCAGGGCTCACCTATGATAAACTGAAAGATTTCGTTATGACTAATCAGGCGGGTTTCGACCATTCGCCTGTTGGTGGCGTATTCTTTGACGATGTGCCTGATACAATTAATACTAATGAAGAAATAACACCCGATATGGGGGACAATAGTAACGCTATGTACGACCAATCCAATCCTTCGGCCCGAAATCAGCAGGCTGGGGCCGCTAATGCTTCATCTGCTGCCGCCGGTAACGGAAAGCCGCTGAAGTTCTTGGCAAAATTCGCCAGTGATTTCACCGCCTTAGCCAAGGAAAAGAAGTTGGATCCCGTGGTGGGGCGGAAGAATGAGATTGAGAGGGTGGCGCAGATTTTGTGTCGCCGCAAGAAAAACAACCCTATATTAATTGGCGAGGCCGGTGTGGGCAAGACCGCCATAGTGGAGGGCTTAGCCCAGAGGATAGTGAGTGGCGATGTGCCGGCAATGTTGCTGGATAAGAGAATCCTTGCGCTCGATATGCCTGGTGTGGTGGCCGGAACTAAGTTTAGAGGCCAGTTTGAGGAACGATTGCAGGGTATTATCAAGGAATTGCAAGACCATCCGGAGATAATCCTGTTTATCGATGAAATCCATACGATTATTGGTGCCGGTGGTGCGTCTGGCTCGATGGATGCCGCCAATATGCTCAAGCCCGCATTGGGCAGGGGGCAGTTGCAATGTATCGGTGCCACCACGGTGGACGAATACCGCAAGTCTATTGAGAAAGACGGAGCCTTGGAGCGGAGGTTTCAGAAGGTAACGGTGAACGCCGCTACGCCCGAGGAGACGCTGGAGATTCTCAATAATATAAAGGACAATTATGAGCGCCATCATAATGTGGTGTACACAGACAAGGCGTTGCAGGCTTGTGTGAAGCTCACCGAACGTTATATCACTGACCGCCAGCTCCCCGACAAAGCCATTGATGCTTTGGATGAGGCCGGTTCGCGCAAACATTTGTTTGACACCGATATGCCCGAATCTATGAAGGCGTTGGAGAAGGAGATGAATGATATACAGGAAAAGAAGAACGAGGCTGTGGAGAAGCAGGACTATGCCGAAGCCTCGCGTCTAAAAGATGATTATAGCAGGATTAAAGATGATTTCACCAAACAAAAAGCCGAGTGGCTGGAGGAATTAAGGTCTCATCCCTCGGTGGTGGATCAAAGCGATGTGGAACAGGTGGTCTCCGTGATGAGTGGTGTGCCTGTACACAAGATGGCTCAAAAGGAGAATGTCCGTTTGAAAGAACTGAAGAGCGAACTCCAGCATACCATCATTGCCCAAGATAAGGCTATCGAGAAATTGATAAAGGCCATTACGCGCAATCGCATTGGTTTGCGCGATCCCAACAAGCCTATAGGCACGTTTATGTTTTTAGGCCCCACGGGTGTGGGCAAGACATTCCTCGCCAAGAAATTGGCCGAATATATGTTTGGCACAGAGGATGCCCTTATCCGTATAGACATGAGCGAATATATGGAGCGCTTTAGCACCAGTCGCTTGGTGGGCGCACCTCCGGGATATGTGGGTTATGACGAGGGCGGTCAGCTCACGGAGAAGGTTAAGCGCAGACCTTATTCCATTGTCCTGCTGGACGAGATTGAAAAAGCCAACAAGGATGTATTTAATATCTTGTTGCAGGTGATGGACGAGGGGCGCTTGACAGACAGCAACGGCGTTACTGTGGATTTCCGAAATACCATCATCATCATGACCAGCAACTGCGGCTCTAAGGATTTACAGGATTTTGGCAACACCGTGGGCTTCAATATTCAGACCGATGAAGAGCGCAAAGCCAATTCCGATAGAATCATTATGAAGGCCCTGCAAAAGCAGTTTGCGCCGGAGTTTATCAATCGTATCGATGATATTATCCTCTTTGACGAACTAAACAAGGAGGCTATCTCTCAGATTATTGATAATGAGCTGGAAAAACTGAATCTCAGGATGACGGCTTTGGGCTATTCCTTGGAATTAGACAAAGAGGCCAAGGCCTTTTTGGTGGAGAAGTCGTATGACAAGAAATATGGCGCCCGCCCGCTCAAACGCGCCATTCAAACATACGTGGAAGACGGCATCAGCGACTATCTGCTCAACGAAAACAATAAGCCCGGCGAAGACGGCGTAATCCATATCACCAAAAAAGCGCGAAAAGAAGAATTTGCGTTTGAGTAGGACGGTTTGAGAATTTCTTCGTAACTTTGCAATAGTCATGGCGTGAGGCCACGGGTGGCATGTGTGGAATCAGTCTATGCGTAGAAAGCGAAAAAGACTGAAACAATCATGGCGTAATAGCATCTGTGCGTCCCGCGTCAGACAAATACTGATTATGAAAATTCTTACTGCCCAACAGATAAAAGCCCTTGACAGGGAAAATATCACACAGTTTGACACCCCCTCCATCGAATTGATGGAGCGGGCGTCTGGCGTTTTATGCGAAAAGCTGTGTGAGGATTATGATACTGCCACTCCGTTTATGGTCTTTGCCGGTCCGGGCAATAACGGCGGCGATGGCTTGGCTCTTTCCAGAATGCTGAAAGAGAGAGGATATGATGTAGAGGTATATCTTTTTAATATCAAGAACTCTCTCTCTGAAGACTGCCTTATTAATAAGGAGAGGCTGCAGGAAAAGGAGGGAGTGAAGTTGCACGAAATCACTACCCAGTTTGATTTGCCCAAGTTGGGCGAGGGCGTGGTGATTATCGAGGCTTTGTTCGGCACCGGCTTGAATCGCCCGCTCACCGGCGGATTCCGCTTGTTGGCTGAGTTTATAAACAATAGTGGTCATAGGGTGGTGAGCGTGGATATGCCCGCAGGCATGATGGATGTGGATGTGGAATGTCCCGCAGATTCCGACAATGTGATAGTGCGCGCTGATGAGACGTTCACTTTCCATTGCCTGAAGCCCTGTATGTTGATGGCCGATAATCAGCAGTATTTGGGCAAACTCTCGGTGCTGGATATTGGGCTCAATGATAGCAATATAAAATATGCCGACCTTACGTATACCGCTACCATGCAGACAGACGCCAAGCGTCTGCTGAAGATGCGAAATCCTTTCGGGCATAAGGGTACTTTTGGTCACGCTCTAATGATTGCCGGCAGTAAAGGCATGGCCGGAGCTTCGGTGCTGGGCGCGCGTGCCGCCCTTAAATCCGGCGTGGGCAAGCTCACTGTGGGTTGCCCCGAATGTAATCTGCAGACACTGCAAATATGCGTGCCTGAATGCGTGGTAAACGTGGGGAAAAAGAAAGATGCTGTCTCCGCAATAGATTTGAGTGGAGGTCACTATAGTGCGGTGGCATTCGGCAGTGGTGTGGGGCAGGAGATAGGCACAAAGGAATCTTTGGTGAACATGATCAACCAAGAACCTCCGCGCTTTATTATTGATGCCGATGGATTAAATTTGTTGGCCACGATGAGCAGATGGAAGACTATCTTGCCTAAAAACACTGTCCTTACCCCTCATAGAAAAGAATGGGTGCACCTTTGTGGTAATAGAGATATGAGTGATACTGCGTTGTTGCAGGAGGCTCGCGCATGCGCCATGGAGTGTCATATCTATATCGTGCTGAAGGGGCATTACACTATGGTGTGCACACCTCAGGGGCGAGTTTTCTTTAATGTGGGTGGCAATAGCGGTATGGCCACGGCTGGTAGCGGCGATGTGCTTACCGGAATCCTGCTTTCGCTGCTGGCTCAAGGTTATAGCCACGAGGACGCTTGCCGATTGGGCGTATGGCTTCACGCTTGCGCCGGAGATATGGCTGCTAAAGAACTGTCGGAAGAATCAATGGTGGCCTCGGATATTATTAACCATTTATCTTGCGCCTTTCAATCGCTTCATCAATCATAAAATAGCTAATTATGAAACGCATAGCATTATTTACTATATTCCTTACAGCGCTGGCCACTACTTATGCCCAAACGGAGGTGCGCCCCTACTCACCCGGCGTTACCACTGATGGCGTGGTCTATTGTTTGCCCAAGACTGCAATGAAGATTGCCGTTACTGCCTCGCGCATAACTAAACATCCGGGCGATTTTCATAACTATGCTCGCCATTTCCTGCGCGTGAATGATGCGATAGATAAGCAACAAACTATATGGACTATCACCAAAGTTCAGATTATCCCGTATGCGGTAGCCGACACCTCTAAGACTTACGTTATTACCCTTAAGAAAAACACCTCTGCGCCACTTTGCACACTTTCCGATGATGGAATCCTTCTGTCTGTAAACGCCAAAAGTGAACAGCCAAAGGTGGACGAACCGCAAAAGATTGACAGCAACTTCACAAATAAGATAGATAGCCGCCGCTATTTAAACGAAGAAATTCTGGCTGCCGGCAGTGAATTGAAAATGGCCGAACTCACTGCTGCGGAGATATATAATATCCGTGATAGTCGTAGTGAATTGACGAAGGGCGAAGCTGATTATATGCCTAAGGACGGAGAACAATTGCGCTTGATGCTCGCAAAATTAGATGAGCAAGACAAGGCCCTTACACAATTGTTTTGTGGGTATACAGACGGAGAGACCAAGACGTGGGTGGTGGACTATATTCCCCAACCCAACAAAAACCGCGATGTCCTTGTGCGATTCTCCTCCCAAAAGGGCGTAATCGATGCGGACGACCTAAGTGGCGACCCCGTCTATATCAATATTACAAACAAGAAAACTGTGCCCATGGGACGCACTGCCATCACAGACAAGAAACTTGTAAATAAGGTATTGTTCTTTAATGTTCCGTCTCAAGCGGAAGTGGAGCTGAGTTTTCAAGGACAAAGTCTGATAAAACAGGAATTGCCCATTGCTCAGTTTGGCCACGAAGAATATCTGAGTGAAGACCTGTTTAATAAACGATCATCATGCCATATTTGGCTAAACCCTCTCACAGGAAATATATCTAAGATAGAAGATGATACTGTCGGAAAATAATTTTTCCAAACGAATGAAGGCATTGCCTAAATCTCGGTTCTGCTTGTGCAAGAGCTGGGTGTCATGTGCTTTGCTTTTGTTGGTGGCGTCTATCACTTGTTTGCCGATGTTGAGCGGTACGCGAAAGGAATTGAAAAACCTGAAAGTCTACGTTAAGACATCGAATTTTTCGCAGGGCCGCCAACTGATAGAGAAATGCCTTAAGGACAGTACAATCAATACTGACATGCAGTTGTATGACTTGGCTGTGATGTTGGAGAAAAAGGCTAATGATGCAGAGAACCTAAAACTGTATCTAAACCAAAAGTATGATACGGCCGCTTTCTTTAATTCCATAAGTGAGATGTTTAGGTATGCCGGAATGCAAGATTCCGTGTGCTTATCTCCTGCCATCAAGCATATATCTGCTAATAAATGGGAAAAGCAACGACGAAGCTCACGTGAAATGTTGCACTCTTATTATCCAAATTTGTATAGTGGCGGAATTTTTTTCGTGAAGAACAAGAATTATTCCTCCGCCATGAAATTGTTGTCGCAATATATCACGCTGCCGCAAACTTCGCTTTGGGCGGGAGTGTTGCACGCAGATAGTGTAAGGTTGCCTCGTGCCGCTTTCTGGTATGTTACATCAAGTATGGAACAAAAGCTTTGGGACGAAGCTTTCCGCTTCTCGAAATTAGCGGAGACAGACACTGCCAATATTTCCCTCGTCCTGCAAGCAGAGGCGCAAGCACTGGAGCAAAAGGGAGATACCGTGGGATACATCAATGCTTTGAAACGGGGCTTAAGGGAGAGCCCTGCCCCGGAATTCTTTTTCTCGCGCCTTACCGACCGCTATAATGCGCATGGCGACTTCATCGAATCAAAGTTGTTGTGCGATTCGTTGCTCAAAAATGATAGTGTAAATGCCCTTTATCTATATGCGCGCACTATAGCTCTTTTCAATCTGAAGGAATACGATGAATGTATCAATAATACTCTGACTCTTATTAGGGCAGACAGCACCTTGAGCGAAGGCTATTGCTACATAGGTCTATGCTGGTATAATAAAGGACTTCTGCAGGACGAAAGACTAACCCCAGACCCCACTTCCTCTGCTTATCGCAAGAAAAAACAGGAAGTGAACGCTATGTTTACCCGGGCAATGCCCTGGCTGGAGAAATACAAAGCGTTGGCTCCAAAAGAATCCTCCAGGTGGGAGGCGCCTCTATATAGGATCTATTTCTCATTGAATTTGGCTGACAAGCTGAAATCTGTGGAATAATCGCCATGGATATTCTCAGGCGGTATTTTCGATGCGTTTTGAGGCAGTAGGCTATTATTTGTTTGGAGCTATGGTGAGTGTTAGAAATTTTTTCTTTAACTTTGCAGGGCGAAAGCGAATAATGCGGTAGTAGCTCAGTTGGTAGAGCATTGGCTTCCCAAGCCGAGGGTCGCGGGTTCGAGTCCCGTCTACCGCTCTTATTCTATTTCTCGCTAAAAGTGTAATGAATCTCCCATTTTTAAGATTAAAAAACGTAAGCGGCGATAAATTACTACCCAATTTTATTGGCGTGTGAGGGTATTTGACTAACTTCGCAGTGTCAATGGTATGTTACGCGAGTCAATGACCCACGTTTTGGCAATGTTAAATTCTTAAATCAACAAAAATACAATATATTATGCCATTAAAAGACGGTCGTATTTCTCAGGTGATTGGGCCTGTGGTTGATGTGTGGTTTGACACAGAAGGCCGCAAGCCTGAAGAGGTGCTCCCCAGAATTCATGATGCCTTGGAAATTGATAGAGGCGAAAAAGGAACATTGGTGCTGGAAGTGCAGCAACATATTGGTGAAGATACAGTCAGAGCCGTTGCCATGGATTCCACTGACGGTTTGACTCGTGGTCTTGCCGTAAAGCAGTTGGGTGCTCCTATTTCTATGCCTGTTGGTGAACAGATCAAGGGGCGATTGCTCAATGTGATCGGCGATCCAATTGATGGCATGACGGAATTTTCGCGCAAAGATGCTGCTCCTATTCATCATGAGCCGCCTAAATTTAGTGAGCTGAAAACCACTCAAGAGATTCTTACCACTGGTATTAAAGTAATCGATTTGCTTGAGCCATATATAAAAGGTGGAAAAGTGGGTCTCTTTGGTGGTGCCGGCGTTGGTAAGACGGTGCTCATTATGGAATTGATTAACAATATCGCGAAAGGCCATGATGGATTCTCTGTGATTGCCGGTGTGGGTGAGCGTACCCGCGAAGGTAACGATATGCTTCGAGAAATGATTGAAGCTGGCGTTATCCGCTACGGCGAGAAATTCGAGAAAGAAATGGAAGAGGGCAAATGGGACCTCTCGAGCGTAGACTATGAAGAGCTGAAGAAGAGTCAGGCCACACTTGTCTATGGTCAGATGAATGAGCCGCCAGGCGCCAGAGCTTCTGTGGCATTGTCCGGACTGACTGTTGCCGAATCTTTCCGCGATCAAAGCGTGAAAACCGGTAAGGCTTCCGATGTGCTGTTCTTTATTGACAATATCTTCCGTTTCACTCAAGCCGGTAGTGAGGTGTCCGCTTTGTTAGGCCGTATGCCTTCGGCTGTGGGTTACCAGCCCACTTTGGCCAGTGAGATGGGAGCGATGCAGGAAAGAATTACCTCTACAAAGAACGGCTCAATTACTTCCGTTCAGGCCGTATATGTGCCTGCAGACGACCTCACTGACCCCGCTCCTGCCACAACTTTCTCCCACCTTGATGCCACTACGGTATTGAGTCGTAAGATTACCGAACTTGGTATCTATCCTGCAGTGGATCCGTTGGCGTCTTCTTCGCGTGCTTTGGATCCTAATGTGGTGAGCAAAGCACATTATGAATGCGCAGAGAGAGTAAAGCAGCTGCTCCAGAAATATAATGAATTGCAAGACATCATCGCGATTTTGGGTATGGATGAATTGGGTGATGACGACAAGCTCACTGTTAATCGCGCTCGCCGCGTGCAGCGCTTCTTGAGCCAGCCTTTTACTGTGGCTTCTCAATTTACTGGTCTGCCCGGTGTGATGGTTAGTTTGGAGGACAGTATCAAAGGCTTTAATATGATTATGGATGGCGAAGTTGATGACCTGCCTGAACAAGCATTCCTTAATGTCGGTACAATTGAGGACGCCATTGAGAAAGGCAAGAAGTTGATGGAGGCTGCTAAAGGAGCTTGATGATTGGCCAGATGTAGACCAAAATGTGCCTACAAAAGCCATACTCATAGCAAAAGAAATATAATTTAAGATTGATATGAATCTGATAATCGTTTCTCCAGAAAACACCGTATATCAGGGCGATGCTTCAAGTGTAACTTTGCCTGGTACATCGGGGGCTTTTGAAGTGCTGGATAATCATGCCCCACTTATTTCGTCTTTGAACGCGGGCGATATTATTATTAAAAGTGCTGATGGAGAAAAGAAGATTGGTATCCTTTCTGGATTTGTGGAAGTGGCGGACAATGAGGTCTCAATCTGTGTGGAGCAATCTTCACAAGAGAAATAATTCCTTATTATAACTATTGATACTGTTATTCTGGCGCTCTCAAAAACAATGTTGGCGATAAATAAAAGCATTAAAAGCAAGATTTGTTTTTAAGATATGGAAAACATACAGAGATTTAATAAGATGTGCGTTGTTGTATGCGTGGCGTCGTATATGTTGATGCTTGTTATCAATATTTGCGCGATGCTTGTATGCAATGTTGCCGGTATCTCTGCTTCTTATCCATTGGCTACTCTTAACTTATCATCAGCTTGTTTGGAAGTCTTTATTAT
>CAZQVW010000100.1:0-9415 GCA_964596865.1 uncultured Bacteroidaceae bacterium | reverse complement strand
GTTACAGCACTGTAACATTATCTAAACAGTACTGTTAACGCAAACTATCTCGAGAATAATTCACGCGAGGTGGGCATTAGTGCGCGTGAAATCTGATAAAAAACATTAAAGAACTTGCTTTACCGGAAATAAAACAGTAATTTTGCGTGCTAAATGGCTGATTATGCTATCAAGCAGGTTGGCCCAGGCGTAAAGATAACCCTATAAATGCTTTTTGCCCGATAAATCGCCCCTTATGAGAAACATTCTATATGCTTTGTTTGTTACGTTGGCCGTGCTATCGTCATGCACCACAGCCAACACGGTGATTAAAAGTTCTGACCGCGATTATAAGTTTGAGGTGGCGAAACAGCTCTACGCCGAAGGCAAATATTCCGGAGCTTCGTTGTTATTAGATAATATTCTGCCGTCAATGCGCAGCACCAAGGCGGGCGATGAAGCTCTCTTTTTGATGGGAATGTGTAAATACAATACTCACGATTACGAGACGGCTTCCGAACTGCTGAAGCGCTATTATTCTCGCTCTTACCCCACGGGAATGTTTGTGGAGGACGCGCGCTATTATGCTGCGCTCTCTTTCTATGAGAATACTTCGCCGGTGAGATTGGACCAGACCAACACATATGTCGCCATACGCGAATTACAAAACATCCTACAGATTGACCCGCAAGGCAAACACAGCCTCGAAATTCAGGGGCTCATGTTCAGTCTGCAAGACAGATTGGTGGAAAAAGAATACTTGGCGGCCAAGCTCTATTATAACTTGGGCGACTACTTCCTCAACTGCACAATGGGCGGCAGCAACTACCAAGCCTGCGTTACTACCTCCCAAAATGCCATTAAAGACTATCCCTACAGTGCCCGCAAAGAGGATTTCGCCATTCTTATTCTGAAAGCGAAATACGAACTGGCGCGCTCCAGTGTTCAGAGCAAGCAGGTGGAGCGATATAATGACGCCGTGGACGAATATTATGGTTTCATCAACGAATATCCACAGTCGCAATACACCAAACAGGCCAAGGAGATATTCGACAAGTCGGAGCACGCACTGAAAAGTTCCAAGCTGTCCGCTTCCTCAAAGGACAGCGATGAGAGCTAATCCGGCCTCTCGTGCTCAAATAGCGGCGTGGCCAATTATTAGACACAAATAAAACACTATAACAAAATGAATTACAAGAAAACTAACGCACCTCTTACCACCGTTACCCGCAATCTCATGGACTTTGCCGAGCAAACGGGCAACATCTACGAATCTGTAGTGATTATGAGCAAGCGTGCTAATCAAATCACCGTAGATATAAAGACAGATCTCAATCAGAAACTGAAAGAGTTTGGCGGTAAGAGCGATTCATTGGAAGACGAGTTTGACAATCGTGAGCAGGCCGAAATTTCTCGCTTCTATGAGCGTATGCCAAAGCCCACACTGATTGCCGAGCAGGAGATGCTGGATAATAAGATTTATTATCGTAACCCCCGCGAGGAAAAGACTTTCGAATAAGTAGACCTCCGTCTGTTTTATTATGATTCAGAGAATACAAACGCTGCATTTAATTGCCGTGGTGTTGTTAGGCATCCTAACGATAGCACTTAATTTGGCGGGAAATGCCGATTGCGCTTTCGCAAAAACATTCTCCGGCAACATGACGGCGCTGGGATATGCCTATCTGACGATTATAGGCGTGGCTTCGGCGCTGGCGCTGTGGAGCATCTTTCTTTTTCATACACGTATGCGCCAATTAAAGATGGTGGGAGCGAGCGCACTACTGTTTGTATTGGCCTGCGCGATGTACGTAGTGGCATATATTGTAAACATGGGGACTTCCGCCCTCAATAGCGTGGCCACCTATCTGCCTGTAGCGGCAATTGTGTTCTGCGTATGGGCCAGAAAACGCATTCGATTCGATGAAAATCTCGTGCGCTCGGCAGACCGCCTTCGCTAAACGGGACTCCCATCTATTTTCCCCTGTCTTAATAATCTTATGTCCCTGAATAAAGTGATGCTGATCGGCAATGTGGGCCGCGACCCGAGGGTAAAATACACGGGGCCCGATATGGCAGTGGCTGAATTCTCCTTGGCCACCACGGAGCCCGCCTATACGCTCAAAAACGGCACTGAAGTGGCCGAGCGCACCGACTGGCATCGTATTGTGGTGTGGGGAAAATTGGCCAAACTGGTAGAACAGTATGTTAAGAAGGGGGTAAAGCTCTTTATCGAGGGCAGTATCCACACTCGCACCTACGAGGCGCGCGATGGTTCGCAAGGCCGCGTTACCGAGGTGTGGGCTAGCAAAATTGAGTTCTGCTCCGTTGCTCCTAATAGCAATGTTCCCACTCAATAGATAGTAGACAAAATCCGGAAAACCCGTGTTAGAAATCAATAAAACTGTTTCCACAAACGGAATAAGAATATTTACGAGCCAAATCACAGACAACTTGTCGGATTTGGCTCCTTTTTTTGGCGCTAATGCCGAAACAGTAATCAATGCGGCGCAGCGCCGTTTCCGTTCGCCCAAGCGATTGGCCGAAAGGCTCACCGTAGAAGCAATGATATGCGCCGTTTTGGGAAAAGATGCCACTCTTTATCACACTGCAGAGGGCAAGCCCTATTGCGAGGGCACAAATACAAAAATTAGCATCTCGCATAGCCGAACTCACGCCGCCTTGCTCACCAGCAATAGCCCTCATTGTGGCGTAGACATCGAGACTCTCTCGCCGCGTATCCTCAATCTTTCCCCCCGTATAGTTACGGAGGATGAAAAGGCCGCTTATCACGCCATTTCTCCCGAGGAATCCGCCATTTCTCCCGAGGAATCCGCCACTTTTTGCGATGATAATCGGCATAAAATCGGGATTTCCAAACAAATTAGCGAACAGCGACACATTCTTTGGCTCACCACACTTTGGACAATCAAGGAGGCGGTGTATAAGAGCATGGATAATCAAAACAATATCGACCTCCTTACCGATATTCGTGTGCCCTCGCTGCAAATAGACGCATTAATTCATGGGAAACCGCAGCAAAACACAGTTTACATCGGGAATAGCCTACAAGAAAAGCATGATGTTACCAGTTTGATGGCGAATAATAACATTTTATCCTACACAGCCTATTGATTTTTTGTAGATGCCGCGCATTATCACTTAGAAAGGAGATTTTATTGCTTGCCAGACGCGCGTTATCTCATAAACGAGCTGCATTTTTCCTTACCAGACGCGCATTATCACTTAAATAAGCTACAATTTTCCTTGCAATTTGCGCATTTGTCCTTGGTTTACAATCGTATTTCCGTTGAAAAGCGACGGAAAGTGTACTGTCCTTTCTTTTCTGTCTGCTTTCCGAAACGAATAGCGTGCACAGGGCAATTGTGATAGCACTTTAGGCAACCGGTACAATAGCCATGCCAATGGGGTAGGGCGGTGAGCGAAACACTAATGTTGGAAAGCGGACAAAGGTGCGCGCAAAGGCCGCAGTGGGTGCAAGCATCTGTGGCATGAAAAGGCTTGTCTGTGATAAGAAAACGGCGAAAAAATGCACCGAGCACGTAAGTTTTGAAGAAAGGGAAGAGACCTCGGTGAATATCCGTGATTTTGGTTTTGTTCTTCACGCTCTCGATGACAGAGGCAACGCGCTCTGTGCACGATGAGAGCTTATGGCGCCGGATTTCGGGCCTATCCACATCGAAACCAGGGAGACAAACGTAGGTATTCGGCATTGTAACGGAAAAGATAGCGTCCATGTGCAATCCTGCAGCCCTTAGAGATCGATTAATGCAGCGGTCGGCCATTCCTATATCATCTCCACAAGTAACGGCCACCCAAATATAGCGCTCATTCACCATTGGCGGATTGATTTGCGCGGCCAAATGCTGGATAAACTCGTCTACGATTTCGGGAAGCCGCCAACCATAAATAGGGAATACGAAACCGATGTCTTCATTTGCATCGATATTTGAGAAAAGATCGGCTTCCTGCTTTTTTATTTCGTTTTCAGCCTCTCCACCCTCGTAGCCTCTTCTTTTTATCTCAACAATTTGTTCGCCAATCTCGCGACCAATACTTTCAGCCACGAATCGCGAATTTCCAGTAGCGGAAAAATAGAAAATCATTTCGCAATTACTTTAATTATCCAGCATAAGCGACAGAATATCTACCTATTTATCGCCATTCTTTTCCTGACGTCTTTTGATTTCATCGCGATAGCGTGCAGCGAGGATGAAATCGAAATTATGGGCAGCCTGTTCCATTTTCTTTGTGAGGGAATCGATGCTCTCGTTCGCCAGAGCGTAGGCAGCTTCAGCGCCGGAATTTGATAGGGTAGTGCCCTGCGAAGAAGACGTGGCGCCAGGCAGTTTCGAAAGTTCGGCATCAGACGTGGTGGTGAACTCATCGGCAACATTTTCCTTCTTTATCTGAGTGGGCGTGATGTGATGCGCTTCGTTGTAGGCCATCTGCTTGGCGCGGCGGCGGTTTGTTTCGTTGATTACCACCTGCATAGCCTGGGAGATGGTGTCGGCATACATGATTACGAGGCCATTAACATTGCGCGCAGCGCGCCCGGCCGTCTGCGTCAGCGAACGGGCATCGCGCAAGAAGCCGTTTTTGTCAGCATCAAGGATTGCTACGAGCGAGACTTCGGGCAAATCCAATCCTTCTCTCAATAGATTCACGCCCACCAGCACATCAATCTCGCCGCGCCTCAGTTTATCCAATATTTTCACGCGATCCATCGTGTCTACGTCGGAATGAATATAATCGGCGCGCACTCCATAATGCAGGAGATAGTCGGTGAGGTCTTCCGCCATGCGCTTTGAGATTGTGGTAACCAGCACGCGTTCGTCTCTTTCGGCGCGTGTATTGATTTCCTCCATCAGGTCATCTATTTGATTCTCACTCTTGCGCACGGAGATGGGCGGATCCAAAAGTCCTGTGGGACGAATGAGCTGTTCCACCACCACACCGCCGCTTTCACTCAGTTCGTAATCGGCAGGCGTGGCAGAGACATAGATTGTCTGGTCGGTAAGTTCCTTAAACTCGGGGAATTTCAGTGGTCGGTTGTCGAAAGCCGCAGGCAGGCGGTAGCCATATTCCACAAGGTTCTCTTTTCTGCGCCTATCACCGCCATACATACCGCTCACCTGCGGCATAGTTACGTGGCTCTCGTCTACAAACAGGAGGAAATCGCGGGGGAAGAAATCCAATAGGCAGTAAGGGCGAGTGCCCGGCGCACGACCATCGAAATAGCGGCTATAATTTTCAATACCGGAGCAATAGCCTAACTCCTTAATCATTTCCACGTCATAGGTAACGCGCTCATGCAGGCGGTCGGCCTCAAGGATTTTGCCTTGCATCCTTAATTCGCCTTCGCGCACGATTAGGTCTTTCTGTATTTGGTCTGTGGCACTCTGCGCCATCTCCTGGGATGTGATAAAGAGGTTGGCGGGATAGATTTTATAGTCGTCGAACGAAGCTATCAGCTCAAGGCTATCCGCGTCCAACTCCTGAATGGCGTCAATCTCATCGTCCCACATCCGGATGCGCAGAATATCATCGGCGTATGCGGGAAAGACGTCTATGGTATCGCCCTTCACGCGGAAATACCCCCTATGAAGGTCGGCATCATTGCGCACGTATAGGTTTTTCACGAGGCGGCGCTCTATTTCGTTCTTACTAATGGTCTGGCCCACGCGCAGCTCCAACAGATTCTCGTAGAAAGCAGCCGGATTGCCCATACCGTAGATACACGACACCGAGCTCACCACCACCACATCCTTTCTGCCCGAAAGCAAAGCCCCCGTAGCGCGGATGCGCAGCTTGTCTATCTCATCGTTTACCTGCAATTCCTTTTCAATATACTTACCTGTGGAGGGGATATACGCCTCCGGCTGATAGTAATCGTAATAAGAGACGTAATATTCCACAGCATTGTTTGGAAAGAAACCTTTCATCTCGCGATAAAGCTGGGCTGCCAATGTTTTATTGTGAGAAAGAATTAGGGTAGGGCGCTGTATCTCACTGATTACATTGGACATGGTAAAAGTTTTGCCCGACCCGGTTACGCCCATCAGCACTTGCGCTTTCTCACCTGCGCGCACGCCCGCCACCAATTGGGCGATGGCCTCGGGCTGGTCGCCTGTGGGCTTATAAGGAGCCACTAATTGAAAATCCGGCATGTCTTTCTGTTTTATTATCATACAAAGTTAATCATTCTGCGGCATTCACAAAAATCTATTCCACACTTTACATTATCTTAACGCCACTTTGTCTTGATACACTCTCGATTTAATAGGAAACGATGCGCATTCTTGCGAGCAGAACAAGGCTTGTAGGAGCGGGTTTTGCGAGGTTCTCAAAATTTTCGTACCTCAAATTTGGGGTGATTTATACCCGCCCGAAAATATTTATATAACATCCTGTAATTTTGACGATTAATCGCGAAGGCAATCAGCAGGCGGGTATAAAACCCGCCCTACAGTTTCAACCAATACACCGCGCGGACAAATCATCCCCGTAATAAATCAAACTCTTCGCGTGATAATACCCATTCTCCCCATTATAATTCGGAAAAATCCCGCAAAAAAGCTAACGTTCCCTACGGCGCGCAGCAACGCTCCCTACGGTGCGCAGCAAGACTCCCTTCGGTGCGCAGCAGCGTTCCCTTCGGTGCGTTAGCTTTTCCACGAAAAACGTTTGCTCCAGAGCGGGATTTTTTTCGTTTCTGACACAATTAATTCCAACTACCACACAATTAATTCCAACGATGACACAATTAATTCCAACGACAACGAAGATAAAAACAGCGCAGACAACGATAAATTTGATGCAAACAACAGTCAAAATAATGCCAGCGACGTATTCGTTTGCGAGCGGCTGAAATAAAATGGCATCTGCGAGTGGCATAATGACCAATACTTGCGTTTTTCCAGTATTACCGTTACATTTCACTGAAATTTCATTCTAAACCGTAGAAAAAACGTAATAAAACTTGACGGTGTACGGAATTAATTACTATCTTTGCGGCAGTAACATGTAAATTGTTTGTGTAAGCAAATAGCTTATGTGTTACGAAACGTACGAAAAGCAGAAGCGTTATGCTGCTCGTGTAGCTTTGAGAACCTGAGAAATTCATCATTGCATACTACAGAGAGTAAGTGTAGCCGCTCACGTTGAGCGTGGGCTGTAATCACCTCTTTATCTGTTTGTATGCGCGGCTTTCTCAGGGCCTTCAAAGCAAACGGGATGTAATCAAGCCCTTAAGGACAAAAGATTACCGTAAACGGTGAAGATACAGAATCCACGCTTTTTCGTATCAGGAGAACGAATGTTATTCAATAGAATTAGTGTTTTTATAAAACTGTAGGCTCATTCGCTGTGAAGCGCGTGAGCTTTTCTTTTGAGGAGCAAAATATGTCGAATCACGATTATGTTTAATAACAGTGTTGCAGAATAGAATTTATCGTTGCTCGGTAAGATAAATAAAACTATATTTCATGATTGTGTAGGATTATATAAACGCCATGCAGGAGCGCATCAGCCGCGTAGCGGCGGGTTATCCGCCCTACAACCCCAACTGTTGAAAATTATGTTGCAAGTGTTTTTTCCAATTGTCTTGGTTGCATTTAGCAACCATTCCAATTGTTTGGCAGATAACACGCCGCTTCGCGGCTGATCCGCCCCTACATCCTAAACACACAGTTGGTCTTGATGATTTCTTCGTTGTAATTAATTTATTTGGCCAATATAACCGGATTTCAGAAATTATGCTTATCTTTGCAGTCGATATGAGAAACAATAGCACCCTCCACCACCATCACCACGAGACCCAGATGAACACCATCCGGTAGGTGGAACCTGCTTAAATATATAAGAGCAAAAAAATGAGGACTTACCGGCAAAACGGTAAGTCCTTTTTCAATTCTTAAGGCAGAAAACAATCCTACGAAACAGTAATACATTATAATATAAGAATCATGAGCACAACAAAAGACAAGAAACAAGACAGAAAGATGCTTAGAATAGCCGTGCAGAGCAAAGGCCGTCTTTATGAAGACACGATGGCGCTGCTTTCCGAGGCCGACATCAAAGTGAGGAAGAGCGAGCGCTCACTTTTGGTGAGGGCAAACGATTTTCCTATCGAGATTCTATATCTGCGCGATGATGATATTCCCCAAACAGTGGCCGGTGGCGTGGCCGACCTCGGTATTGTGGGCGAAAACGAGTATTTGGAGCGCGAAGAAAACGTGAAAGTGCTGCAAAGACTGGATTTCAGTAAATGCCGTCTCTCACTGGCTATCCCCAAGGCCGAGGAATATACCGGTCCCGAGTGGTTTAACGGTAAAACTATCGCCACCAGTTACCCGAATATCCTAAAGAAATATCTGAAAGACAATAATATACAGGCCGACATCCATATCATCACCGGTTCGGTGGAGATTAGTCCGGGTATTGGGCTGGCCGACGCCATCTTTGACATCGTGAGCAGTGGTAGCACGCTGATAACCAACAATCTGAAGGAGGTGGAAGTGGTTGTAAACAGTGAGGCTTTGCTGATTGCCAACCCCAATCTCTCTGAAGAAAAGATGGCTGTGCTCCACGAGCTGATGTTCCGCCTGCAGGCCGTAAAGGACGCCGAGCACAAGAAGTATGTGATGATGAATGTGCCTATAGAAAAGGTGGACAACATCCTGGCCGTTCTCCCGGGCATCAAGAGCCCCACCGTGATGCCTTTGGCCGACAAAAAGTGGTGCTCAATCCACACTGTATTGGAGCGCAAGCGCTTTTGGGAAATCATCGGTTTGCTGAAAGAGAACGGCGCGCAGGGCATTTTGGTATTGCCGATAGAAAAGATGGTACTCTAATTCTGACACGTCATTATGATATATAAAGAATACCCCAAAGATGAAGAACTGGCCGAACTGCTGAAACGCCCCACCTATGATGTGAGCAGTTTGTTTGGCACGGTAAATGCAGTTATCGACCAAGTGCGCAAAGATGGCGATGATGCCTTGCGCTCATTGGAAAAGAAGTTCGACCACGTGGAGCTCAACAGTCTGTCTGTTTCCCAAAGTGAGATGGACGAGGCCATAGCCCTTGTTCCGCAGGATTTGAAAGACGCTATCACGCTGGCTCATAAAAATATCCGCATCTTCCACGAGGCACAGCACTTTATTCCTATCCGCGTGGAGACCGCCAAAGGCGTAATCTGCGAGCAACGAGCCGTGCCAATCGAGAAAGTGGGCCTCTATGTGCCGGGCGGCACTGCTCCCCTATTTTCCACCGTCTTGATGCTGGCCACGCCCGCGCGCATTGCCGGATGCCGAGAAATTGTCCTGTGCACCCCACCCCAACGAGACGGAAAAGTAAACCCCGCAGTCTTGTTTGCCGCAAAGGTGGCCGGTGTTACTAAAATATATAAGGT
>CAZQVW010000099.1:5314-9422 GCA_964596865.1 uncultured Bacteroidaceae bacterium | reverse complement strand
ATTTTCAAACTATTGCGGGAAAAATGTGCGTAAAGTGGCGCTCCGCGCGTGTTACGTGGAGATAAGTCCTCGTTTACGTCTACGAGGGCTGAATAAAAGTGGGGGAAATTTGGTTGCGCAAGGGGGAATAGTCTGAACTAATGCTGCTGCTTTAGTTCGATTCTGAAAGTGGTGCCCTTGCCGGCCTCGGAAGTCTTTACAAAGATGCGTCCCTTGTGGTATTTTTCCACAATGCGCTTGGCCAATGACAGGCCTAATCCCCAGCCGCGCTTCTTGGTGGTAAACCCGGGCTCGAATACCGAGCGCCAACGCCCTTTGGGGATGCCCTTGCCGGTGTCGCTCACCTCGATAGCGAGGCAGCGGTGCTCTTTGCTCAACAATCCGAATAGGCAGCGGCGTGGCTTGGCTGTTGTGCTCACCGTGATGTCGATGCGTCCGCGGCCTTCCATGGCGTCCATCGCATTTTTGCAGAGGTTTTCTATTACCCATTCAAACAGTGAGGCATTCATTGTGGCCACGACCTCCTGTTCCGGCAAATGGCAGGTGATGATGATATTCTGCGAGGAGCGCGGTTTCAGGTAATTCACTACGTGCCAAATTACCTCGTTCACGCTCTCGCGTTTCATCTCCGGTTTTGAACCTATCTTTGAAAACCGCTCGGCTATGAGGTTGAGCCGGTCCACATCTTTGCCCATCTCCTGAAGCATCGGGTTTTCGGGGTAGCTGTCTTGCAATATCTCCATCCATGCCATGAGGGAAGATATTGGCGTGCCCAACTGGTGGGCGGTTTCTTTGGTGAGCCCCACCCATACGCGGTCTTGCTCCGCCCGCTGTGAGGACACAATCACAAATAAGATGATGAGCGCAAAAAGTGTGAGGATAGTTACTTGGATATAGGGGTAGACGGCCAGCCGCTTCAATACAACGGAGTTGTCGTAGAGGATCTCCATGTATTGCGAATCGTCGTCTGCGCTGAGGGAATCGGGGTCGTAACTAATCTTGATGGAGTGGCCCGCGCTGCGCATGTGCTCCACCTCCTTATTAATAAGGTTAAGCGAATCTTCCTGGCTCATGCCGTGGAAATTGATGTTGCGTGTGAGCTCTACCTGCCCATCGGCGTCCAATACCATGACAGGGATGGTGTTGTTGGTGTTGATTATCTTCAATACCAAGTTGAGGTCGGTGTTTTCATCGGCGTTGTTGAGCGTGTGCATGGCTTCGGCCCAAATGCTCATCTTGTTGCCTGCCTCTATCTCGAGGTCGCGCACAAGATAATGCGAGTAGGCCAACGAAATTGTGGCTACCACCACGGCTGTGGCTATCAAAATATATTTGATTCGCTTGGTTTTGTTTATCCACATATTAATTTAACGCTCCTTTCCCTCTTTTATTGCATTTGTTTGTGCTCGCCTATTCACTATTATTATAATGTAGTGGACGGTGGTGGTGATGGGGCCGACTAATGGCGCAATGGACTGTCCTTATATAATAATGTATTGGCAAATTGTAATGATGTGGAGACGTATTATCGCAAAATGTCGGACAATTATGATGAACTTATGGCTAATTGTCGCAAAATGGCAGTTAAATGTGATAAGTTACTGGTGAATTACAGCAAGGCATTTGTCGGAGAAGATGACCTTGCGGTTGGAGATGATTACCCGCCACATAGTAATCTGTAATGCTTGTGCATAGGATGTAAATAAAAACGGAATTTTTGTGGCGCAAAAATTCGGTGTGGCTAACGGTTCGCCCGCGTTGGCGGGGCGCAAACCCGCACTGGTGGAGTGTAAATAAAAAAAGAAGGATTGCTTGTCTCCCGACAACCAATCCTTACTAACCTTAAATCTAATACCATGAAAACAGTGCAAAGGTATAGACTTTATTCGTATCTGCCAAGCTTTTGACCCAAGAAAATGCTACCCTACCCGAAGATTTATGAATATTACAGGCGAAATTTTGGTTTTATTCGGTTTTGAGAGCCTCTCCGCTATTTCCATTTAGCAAAATCGGGGTTATCTTCGTCTCGGCTCACGCTTTTGGAATTTCCGCGAATTTGAATAGAAAGTTCTAATAGTAGGCACAAAATTTTCGAAAAATTGCAACTCGCACAGAAAAGGCCACCTATTCCACGTACAAGACTAATCCCTTGAGATATTCGCCCTCCGGATGAAAAATGTTGATGGGGTGGTCGGCGGGCTGGTGGAGCTGGTGGAGGATACGCACCGTGCGGCGGCTCTGAGCTGCGGCCGTCATCACTGCCAATCTAAACTGCTCCTTATTTACTGCCTGCGAACAGGAGAAAGTAAACAAGATGCCGCCCTTACGTATCTTTTGCAGCGCTTTCAGATTGAGGCGCGTGTAGCCTTTTAGGGCATTGTGGAGCGCATCGCGGTGTTTGGCAAAGGCGGGAGGGTCAAGGATGATGAGATCGTAGCTGTCGTCGATGTTATTGAGAAAGCGGAAGGCGTCTTCTGTGGCGGAATGGTGGTTAGAGCTGCCGGGGAAGTTCGCGTCCACGTTTATGTTCGTTACCTCTATGGCGCGCTCCGACGAATCTACCGACACCACCTCCTTTGCTCCGCCCTTTAAGGCGTAGACAGAGAAGCCTCCCGTGTAGCAAAACATATTAAGCACCTTGCGCCCCTTGGAATAAGCGCCCAAAAGGGCGCGATTGTCGCGTTGGTCGAGGAAAAAGCCTGTCTTTTGGCCCTTAAACCAGTCGATTCTGAATTTCAGTCCGTTTTCTATCGCGTCCACCTCATCGCCCTTGCCCCAAAGGTAACCACTGCGCTCTATTTCCGGTATCACGGGCGGCAGGGTCTGCTCGCTCTTGTAATATATTGCGGTGAGAGACGCGCCCATCACCTCGCGCAACGCATCGCTAATGTCTGCGCGCTGGCGGTGCATGCCTATGGAGTGGGCTTGAATGATTGCTTGCGTATCATAGATGTCGATGATGAGGCCCGGCAGGTGGTCGCCCTCGCCATGCACAAGGCGAAACATCGTATTGTCATCGCGCATCACGCCAATGCTGCGCCTTAGGGCCAGGGCTTTCTCCAATCTGTCCTGCCAAAACGCGGGCGTAATCTCTTGGTCGCGGAAGGAGAGCATCCTCACTGCGATAGAGCCCTTTTGATAGTGCCCCACGCCGATACATTCGCCGCTTGCGGAGATAACACGCACGATGTCGCCCTCCATTATACCTTTGTCGGACTTCTGAATGGCGCCGGAGAAAACCCACGGGTGGAAACGCTTCAAACTTTGGTCTTTTCCCGACCGGAGATAGATATTCTTATACATTATGGTGGATTATATTTAGAAAAGGGTTACAAATCAGACCACAGGTCAATCTTTTCTTGTGTTTGTGGAGTGTTGGTTGAGCAAATCTTGGAGCCAGAGGCCGAACATTCGCTCATCGTCCATCGGCGCTATGTAGCGATATTCCATTCCTGTGCGCAGTTTCTCCAAACGGTGGTAGATTCTCAAGCACGCCCAGGCGTCTGTGGCTGCATAGCGCTGCTGACTGGTGGTTAGGGTGGGGGCTTCCCAGTTTGTTAGGCGTTGTCCCTTTCCTATTTTGCGCCCAAAGAGATTGGCGTAGACTTTTTGCAGGCTCATATCCATTATTCCCACTTCTCGCACGCTCTTTTGCAAATCCACATAGCGCCCGAATTGCAGTTTGCGCCGCTGATTGAGCGCGCGGATGTCATCGCCCAACGAAAGGCCCACTTTTAATTGCTTTTTATCGCAAAGCAAGGCGGCCAAACTGTCAGGAATGCCTATCATGCACAATCGAAAGAGAAAACAAGTGTCGGGTGTGGAGAGCTGAAGCAGACTTACCTTATGCCCTTCGCCTTTATGGAAATTTGGGCGCGTCTCGGTGTCTAATCCTAACTCGGGAAACCCACTTAAATACTCCACGGCTTTCTCTGACTCTTTCAGCGAGGACACCGTTATGATGCGTCCCTCAAATAATACTGGGGGCATCTCGTCTATCTTGCGCTTGTCTATCTGTGCGTAAATCGTTTGCATTGAAAAATAATAATAAATGCGAAGGCGGGTGGCCTTCTGTGATTAGTGGTAGCCGTTAGTAGGAAGATTGATA
>CAZQVW010000099.1:0-5214 GCA_964596865.1 uncultured Bacteroidaceae bacterium | reverse complement strand
GCGAAGGCGGGTGGCCTTCTGTGATTAGTGGTAGCCGTTAGTAGGAAGATTGATAATCTTCGTCAATCAATTTTGGCTGTTATTAGGAAGATTGATAACCTTCGTCAATCAATTCTGGCTGTTAGTAGGGAAATAGGTGGCCTTTTATAATTGCTTCTTGTAATTAATAGGAGGAATCTTGTTCTTCTTCCATTTGGCGGTAGCGAATTTCGTGGAGCGGGCGCATCACATTCACGCATTTCTGTCCCCATTCCTCTCTAAACAGGTCTGTTACCTCCCAAAGCGCGGCTTCTTTTTGGTCGTCTACGCCATCGCGGTAAATGGCCAAAAAATTGCGGAGATCCTGATAGATGTCGCTCAGATCTTCGCTCACACTTCTTAGTATCGGTCGGTCGCTATATTTCATATCTTCCACAAACACGTCTAAATACTCGTCGTATTGCCCCAGCACATAATATATTGAGTGGCGGACATAATTGTAATCCTCCTCTGTTACCTGTGCATCGTTGCCAAATGGCGGTTCTTCCACCTTGCCTTGCAATCCTGTGGCCATAATATAGAGGTAGGGCAATAGGTTGAGCATCTTTTCCACCAATTCGCGGGGTTCTGCTTCTTGGGCGTGCTCTAAATGGAGGCAGTAATCGGCTGCCACCTTCACAAAATCCAATACCTGCTTGGAATAAATTTGGTCGTTTATCATTCGGTTTCCTATTTTGTGCGCAAAGATACGTAAAATTTTCTTTATGTCAAAGCAGGCCTCCTTATCATTGGGGCCTCTCACACAAATACTGCCCACCACAATTGAGTGATGGGCAGTATTTGAAATGTGAGGGAGTTATTTCAATTTGTTGTACTCTTCATCGGTTACGGGTTCCAGCCATTCGTTGCTTTGCTGGTCGGAAACGGCCACGTGGGTAGCGATATGCTGAAACCACGAATTCTTCTGCGCGCCGTGCCAGTGCTTCACGCCCTCGGGGATGTCCACCACATCGCCGGCTTTGAGGGCGATGGCGGGCTTGCCCCACTCTTGATACCATCCTTTGCCGCTAACGCAGATTAATATTTGGTGGGCGCCGTGATGGATATGCCAATTGTTGCGGCAACCGGGCTCAAAAGTAACATTGCTCATCGGGAGCACCGTCTTTTCGCCCTCTTTCAGATTCTTGGGGTTGAGAATGGCCAAATAACTATCGTTGATGAAATATTTGGCAAAGGCAGTATTGGGATTACCCTGCGGCCATTCGCCTTTCAGGGTGTAGCCTTCGTGGTTTAGGAAGCCTACAAGTTCGTCCACCTGCGCTTGGGTGTTGCCCATGTTCACTGCCCCGCGTTTATGCGAGGCCAGCTGCGGATCCACCTTCTCCAAGCCCATCAGTGCGCCCACGGTAACCAATTCGCGGTCGGAGGGAGTGAGCTGGTCGCCGGCAAAGATGTCACCAAACAAGTGGGCTTTGAGGTAATAATCGTCTTGCGGGCAGAAATCATAGTTGAACGGAATGCCGGTGAGCTTGGTCTGCACGGCCGTGCCCGTGTTGAGGGCTTCTTTGGCGTTGTCCCACATCTGGGGGCGCGTCCAAGGCTTTCCTTCGTCCACGGTGAGCCCTTTTGCTTTGCGGTCGGCGATAACACTTTTGAGTGTGTTGAGGGCATTGAGGCTACGGGGAAAGCCCGTGTAGGCATAGAGTTGCGAGAAAGCCTCTTTCAGTTCGTTTACAGTGGCTCCTGCGTCCAGAGCGGCGTTGATGGCGGGAGCGAGGCGCTGGAGGTCGCCTTGCGCTTCCAAGCAGGCCACGGCGCCCAGCATCTTTTGGCGCATGGTGAGTGTGGTGCCCTCATCTGCGTTGGTTTTGGCGGACAGGGGCGATGATTGCGTGTTGATGACAGTCATGGCGAATAAGATTAATAGTATTGTAAGAATTTGTTTCATAGTCTTTCGGCTGTTTTATGGCGTGTTAATGCTGTGTTAGGGAGCAAAGCACTATGTTTGTTTCACAGTGCAAAGGTATTACTTCCTTTACAATCCCGGTTTACCTAAAATACCGATTTTCTTACAAAAATCACTTGTCTTTTTCCTGCCCTATGTTTTCGCTGGTGGTCGCTATACGGTCATCTCGCCGCAAAGAGGGGTGTTGAGAGCGCGAGCCAAATCCTTTCCTTTTAGGCCGAGGCCCAGGAGGTGCATCAGTTTGGTGATGGCGCATTCCAGAGTGCAGTCGTGCCCGTTGATGACGCCTGCCTCCAGGAGCTGAAGGCCGGTGGCATAGCGCTGCATCTGCACAGAGCCCTCGGCGCACTGGCTCACATTCACCACTGCCACGCCGCGCGCCACGGTGGAGCGCAGTTCCTGGAGCAGCCAATCGGTTTGTGGGGCGTTGCCGGCGCCATAAGTCATCAATACTAATGCCTTGATGTCCGCCACACTGCAGGCGGCGTGGACCACCTCTCTGCTTATGCCCGGAAACAAGCACAATAGAGCCAGCGATGTGTCCATGCGCGTGTCGATGGAGAAGGGCGTGGAGCCATCGGGCCTTAGGATGATGTCGTGATTGTAGGTGATATTGGTGCCGGCCTGCGCCAGAGGCAGACAGTTGTAGGAGCGGAAGGCATTGAAGCCTTCGGAATTGATTTTGGTGGTGCGGTTGCCGCGCAGGAGGGTGTTCTGGAAGTAGATGCTCACCTCCGGCACCATTGCGCGCCCGTCCTTGTCCTTTGCTGCGGCTATCTCCAAGGCGGTGAGCAGGTTTTCCTTGCCATCGGTGCGAATCGTGCCCACTGGCAATTGAGATCCGGTCAGCACCACCGGCTTATCCAAGTGGCGCAACATAAAACTCAACGCACTGGCCGTGTAAGCCATCGTGTCGGTGCCGTGGAGGATGACAAAACCATCGTAATTGGAGTAGTTGTCGCGAATGACCTCGGCTATGGCGCCCCAATGGTGGGGAGTCATGTTGCTGGAGTCGATAGGCGGCGTGAAGGTATAGCACTCGATATTAAAAGGGAAGCGCGACAGTTCGGGCACATAGCTGGCCAACTGACTAAAATCGAAATTGCTTAACGCACCTGTGCGGGGATCTTGATACATCCCGATGGTGCCGCCGGTATAAATGATAAGTACTGAAGATGTATGGGAATTGATTAGCCGCATAACCCTGTTTGTGCCGGTATGATTCTGCTGAAATCTTTATTTGGGCTTGAGAGAGACCGTTTCTTTCTTCCGAAAGTCAGGGGTGTCCTTCTTAAAGTCTGGGCAAGCCCTTCCGGACGCCCGATTTATTCTTCCTAAAAGCCCGATGTGTCCTTCCGGAAGAATGATTTATTCGTCCTAAAAGTTGGTTTGTCCTTCCTGTTCCCCTTATTTAATAATGTCTGTGCCAAGATAGGGCTGCAGGGCCGCAGGCACGTGGATTCCGTCGGGGGTTTGGTGGTCTTCCAATAGGGCGGCCACCACGCGCGGCAGAGCCAGGGCCGATCCGTTCAGGGTATGGCAGAGAGTGGGCTTTTTGCCGTCCTTGCGATAGCGGCAATGCAGGCGATTGGCCTGATAGGTGTCGAAATTGCTGACGGAGCTTACCTCCAGCCAGCGCTTCTGCGCCTCGCTATACACCTCAAAGTCGTAGCAGATAGAGGACGTGAAACTCATATCGCCGCCACACAAGCGCAAAATCCTATACGGGAGCTCCAGTTTTTGCAGCAATCCCTCCACGTGGTCCAGCATCTCCTGATGGCTTTGGCGGGAGTGCTCGGGAGTATCGATTCTCACCAGTTCCACCTTGGAAAACTCGTGTAGCCTGTTCAATCCGCGCACATCCTTGCCGTAGCTGCCGGCTTCACGGCGGAAGCACTGGGTGTAGGCGCAGTTTTTGATGGGCAGGTCTTTCTCATCCAATATCTCATCGCGATAGATATTGGTTACCGGCACCTCGGCTGTGGGGATAAGGTATAGGTCGTCCACCTCGCAATGATACATCTGCCCCTCTTTGTCGGGCAACTGGCCAGTGCCGTAACCGCTGGCCTGATTTACCACTGTAGGCGGCTGTATCTCGGTGTAGCCGGCCTTGCGCGCCTCATCGAGGAAGAAATTAATCAGCGCTCTCTGCAAACGGGCGCCCCAACCGGTGTAGACGGGAAATCCTGCACCGGTAATCTTCACGCCGAGGTCGAAATCAATGAGGTGGTATTTCTTGGCGAGCTCCCAATGGGGCAGGGCATCTTTGGGCAAGGGCAGGTTGTGGCCGCCCATCTTCACCACCACGTTGTCTTCGGCGCCGAAGCCTTCCGGCACTTCCTCGTAGGGCACATTGGGGATGGTGAGGAGCAAAGCCGTGAGCTCCTGCTCCGCTTGTTGCTTCTCCTCCTGCATGGTGTGGGAGGTCTCTTTCAGCGAGGCCACCTCTTTCTTGGCTTGTTCGGCCTCGTCTTTCTTGCCTTCGCGCATCAATAGTCCGATGGATTTGGCAATCTTATTTTGTTGAGCCAGACTCTCGTCAAGGGCAGTCTGGCAGGAGCGGCGCTTGTCGTTGAGCTCCAACACCTTTTCTATTGCTTGGGCGGCATCGGCGAAGTGCTTCTTCTCCAACCCGCGGATAACGCCTTCTTTGTTCTCTGTAATCTGACTGATTGTAAGCATAATTGCAATTATTTTGTTTTGAATGCAATCTTTTTTGTGATTGAATGCAAACCTTTTTATTAGTGAGTGCAAAATTACAGTTTTTTCTTATTACCTGTGTCTGATAAAATCAAAAAATGCGCCATATATCTTCCGCAAGGTCGATAAATAGGGGCTTGGTAACTGATTTTCGTAATCCCCGCCCACCACAGAGCAAAAATTTCTTGTTGATATTCTTTCTTAATATCCTCTTTTTCCGCGCATGCCCTATACCTTATTATATATAGGCGCACACATTTTTGTATAAGGCGCACTATTATTGTATATAGGCGTACACCTTATTATATATGGGCGTATGGGAAAGCGGGGAAACAATGTTTTGATTGATAGCGCACCATGGATTGGTGTGATTTGCCAGCCTTTAAGATTGGATTTACCAACCACAAAGGGGAACGGGCGGATAACACGGCGGGCTTTCCCCGCCGGAACCACCCTCTACCGATTTAGACAAACAAAACCCCGTATTGCGGCCGTTTTTACCCCATTTCTGGCAACATCCAATCGTTTTGACTATCGTTAACAGTGCTGTAACAATAACTAAACAGTAC
>CAZQVW010000098.1:0-9622 GCA_964596865.1 uncultured Bacteroidaceae bacterium | reverse complement strand
CTAAACAGTACTGTTTAGTTATTGTTACAGCACTGTGAACGCAAACTAACGCGGGGAAAAATCGGATAAGGTGGGGATTTGCGCGCCCAATATCGCGAATTGCGTTTCTTAAGACGGGCAAAACAAACAAAGTAGGGGCGAGTTTTATACGAGGCTGCTGAAAAAAGTCCGTTATTTTGTAATTATGCCACACATCTGGCCGTGCAGAAAGATACCTGTAGGGGCAGGTTTTATACATGCCCGAAGATTACCGATGCGATTAATAGAAAGAATTACAGAATGTTGCCCTATCATATCACGGGGTAGGAATAAAGCACCCCAAATTTTCGTTCGTCAAATTTTAAGGACTTCGCAAACTTTCCCTACAGGCTAAACAATAATCCGGCAAGCCGGAAATAAAAAATCGGCATCTTCATTTTTAGAAAAGATGCCGTTAAGAAAGGGAGAAATCGAGGAATTGGAAGATGCCCTGCTCGTCATCGGGAGAAAACCAATGAATATCACTGTCGCGCTTAAACCACGTCAGTTGCTTCTTGGCGTAGACGCGCGTATTACGCTTGATTTTCTCCGCAGCTTCAGCTAATGTCCATTCGCCATCGAGGTAACGAAACATCTCCTTGTAGCCCACTGTGTTCAAACTGTTGAGGTGGCGTTTGGGATAGACGCTAAGAGCCTCCTGCTCCAGTCCATCGGTCAGCATCTTGTCCACACGGAGATTGATACGATTGAAGAGGTCGGCGCGCTCACGATTAAGACCGATGCGGACAATGCGAAAGGGGCGCTGCTTAGGGGCGTGGGAAAGAAAGGCAGAATAGGGGCGGCCCGTCTGATAGCATATCTCCAAGGCGTGGACGATGCGCCGCGTATTACGGTGGTCAATGCGCTGATAGGTGAGGGGGTCTAAAAGTTTGAGCTCGCCCAAAAGGGTGTTGAGTCCCACATCCTGCAACCGCTGGTGCATCATTTCGCGCGTGGAGGCTTCCACGGTGGGAATGTCGTCTATTCCTTTGCATACGGCATCGATATACAGCATACTGCCGCCGCACATCAGTATGCTATCCCTTTCATTAAATAACTGTGGCAGGAGGGTCATCACCTCCGCCTCATATTGCGCCGCACTGAAATAGGCCTCCAGCGGCAGTGTGCCCACGAAATAGTGCCTCACCGCGGCCAATTGCTCCGGAGTAGGGGCAGCCGTGCCTATGGGAATGTCGCGATAAATCTGCCGAGAGTCAGCACTGAGAATGGGGGAGCCTAAACGCTGCGCAATCTTTAAGCTCAATTCCGTTTTCCCTACACCTGTGGGGCCAAGAAGAACAAAAAGCGTGCGCATAGGGAAAGAACAATTGTAAAAAGAGAAAAGCGAGGAGGGGTAAATGTAGTAGTGGAACGATTGAGCCTGTAGGGGCCGGTTTTATACCTGCCCGCCGATTTCCGATGCGATTATCATCATGAAATACAACGAATTATCTTTCTGTCTTTCCGGCGGGCACAAACCCCGTCCCTACCGGTTTTGTCCTACACGCATACGCAATACGGCCAAAAGGCAAACGTGCGCGCATCAAACAGATATGATAATCTTTCCTCCGCCCAAAAAAATTAGTTTTCGCCGTCTATGCCAAAACTATTGGGGTCGAATTCATCATCGTTGTATCCCTCGTCGTCAGTGGAACCGAGGTCTAAATCCAAATCACTGTCAGCGCCGGTGGAGAGAGTGGAGAAATCGAGGTCGAACCCCTTTAATTGCTGCGGCGCGTGGCCACGACTGATAGTGCATTCGGGCTTTTTGAGGCGCTTGCCGGTAACCACATCGGTTACCTCAAGAAAGAAATTGCGGTCGTTGGCGGGGTCGAAAATAAAGATGAGCTTCTGCCCGCTATCGTCAATCAATTCGCTCAACCGCGTTTTATCCATCACATAGATATCCTCATCTTCGGCCGAAGTGCCCATATCCTCGCGCACAATCTGCTTGTCCTTGTCCCAATTGTCGGAGCAAGTGTAAAAACACGTGATTTGGCTGTCGTCATATCCGCAACAATCCAACAAGGCTTGGTTGAGCGCAAGAAAGTTGGCGTCGGCGTCAATGGTTATTTCGCGGAAGAAATCTTCCACTTCATCACAGATAACGGCAATCTTGAATAACATGGCAAAAAGGAGGTTGTGGGTGATAATAAACTAATAAACAATACCGCGCTTGCTGGTCTTGATGAAGCGGAGGATATAATCAATGTCGGGATTGTTGGGGAATTGTTCGCGTATCTGGGCCAGACGCTCCTCCATGGTGAAGGTGCGGTTGTAGAGAATGCGATAAGTCTCGTGGATGTCCTCAATCTGCTGCGGCGTAAACTTACGTCTCCTCAATCCCACGAGGTTCAGTCCGCAATAGGTGGCCGGTTCGCGCGCCACGGTGGAATACGGCGGAATATCCTGGGATGTACGCGTGCCGCCACCAAGCATAGAATAGCTGCCTACGCGACAAAACTGATGGATCAGCACATTCGCACTGATGATAGCGAAATCGTCCACCTGCACCTCGCCCGCAATGGCTGTGCAGTTGCCAATCACACACCCGTTGCCCACCACAGCATCATGAGCCACGTGGACTCCTGTCATCAAGAGGTTGTCATTGCCCACAAGGGTGCGCTTCTTTGCCGCCGTACCGCGATTGATGGTAACATTCTCGCGAATCTTATTGTTGTTGCCAATCTCGGCGGTAGTCTCCTCGCCCCGGAATTTCAAATCCTGCGGGATGGCACTAATCACGGCGCCCGGGAAGAAAACATTGCCATCGCCGATGCGCGCGCCATAGAGGATAGTAACGTTGTTCATCAGTTTGTTGTTGTCGCCGATGACCACGTTTTTATCCACAAAGCAAAATGGGCCAATCTCACAGTTGTCGCCAATCTTGGCATCGGGGTCGATATAGGCTAAAGGACTAATATTACTCATATCTGTAGGGAAATACGTGTGTTTATTAGGAATAATGTACTATTATTGGGGTAGCGTAAACTAAAATATAGGACTATCGAGCGGATAAGGTGGGGGAGTGGCGTGTGGGAAAGCCACTTCCGCCGTATGCTGCACGGATTATTTGTTCTTAATAATTTGGGCAGTAAACGTACATTCGGTTACGGTCTTCTCGCCCACGAAGATGTATCCTTTCATCGAAGACATTCCGTGGCGCACAGGGGCCAGCAGTTCCACGCGGAAGATGAGCGTATCGCCCGGCACCACCTTTTGGCGGAATTTCACGCCGTCAATACGCGTGAAATAGGTGCTCCATTTTTCCGGGTCCTCAAGCGAGCTCAATACCAGCAGTCCGCCGGCTTGCGCCATGGCCTCTATCTGCAGGACGCCTGGCATAACCGGCTCTTGCGGGAAATGTCCCTGAAAGAAAGGCTCGTTGCTGGTTACATTCTTCACGCCCACAATATAGTTGGAGCCCATCTCAATGATTTTGTCCACCAACTGCATGGGGTAGCGGTGAGGCAACAGTTCGCGGATGCGGTTTACGTCCATCAGCGGTGCCACATTGCAATCATATTGCGGAGCCTGCACCTCGTGGGCTCGGATTTCGCGGCGCATCTGGCGGGCAAACTTATTATTGATGGTGTGGCCGGGCTTGGTGGCGATGATGCGGCCTTTCAGTGGTCGGCCAATCAGTGCCATATCGCCGATAATGTCGAGCAATTTGTGGCGCGCCGGTTCGTTTTTCCAAGTCAGCGGCTTTTTGTTGAGGAAGCCCAATTTTGTGGCGTCCTTATGAGGGATATTCACACGGTCGGCCAATTTATCGAGGCGCTCCTGAGAGATTTGGTTCTCATAAATCACGATGGCGTTGTCGAGGTCGCCGCCCTTGATGTAGCCTGCATTGATTAGGGGCTCCACCTCTCTCACAAAGACGAAAGTGCGCGCTCCAGCCACCTCTGTCTCGAAATCATTGACATCCTCCACTGTGGCAAACTGCGAAGCAAACCAATCACTGTCGTAGCTTATCATCACCGTGATAGAGAATTTATCGTCCGGCAACAGGACAATAGAAGCGCCCGTCTCTTCATCGCGAAATTCCGCCTTCTTTTTGATGACGTAATAATTGCGAGGGGCGTTCTGCTCCTCCATTCCCACGGCTTTAATGTTTGTTACAAAGGTCATGGCACTGCCATCCAAAATCGGCATCTCGGGACCATCAATCTGGATGAGGCAATTGTCCACTCCCATGCCCCTAAGAGCAGCCAACGCGTGCTCCACGGTGCCTACACGGACATCGCCCTTGGCCAAGACAGTAGAACGGGTGGTCTCCACCACATTGTCGGCTATGCCCTCGATGATTGGTTGGCCCTCCACATCTGTACGCTGGAAGCGATAACCGGAATTTTCCGGCGCAGGGCAGAAAGTTGCGGTGGACGTGATGCCGGTGTGCAGGCCCTTGCCTGTAACCGAAAACGGACTCTTGAGTGTATGTTGTTTTGACATGATTCTAATAAAAGATGATTAATGCTATTTGCAACGGCTATCGCTGATTGTGCTGCTTTTCTTTTAGGGCAGCTACCTCGCGTTTGAGTTCTTGAATTTCTTTGACCATATCGGGCAGATTGCGAAACACGGCGTTGGCCCGAGCAAAGCGGCGAGCATCAATAGCGGGCGTGCCCAGCAGAGCAGTGCCCTCTTTCTTTACCGCTCCGGCAATTGAGGCCGTGGCTCCGGCCGTAGTATGATTGGCTATGGTGATATGGCCAGCCACTCCTACCTGACCGCCAAACATACACCATTCGCCTATCTTCGCACTACCGGCCACACCGGTCTGGGCGCTCATCACAGTGTTTTTGCCCACCTCCACATTGTGTGCAATCTGGACAAGGTTGTCCAATTTCACGCCCTGACCCACAATGGTGCTACCCATCGTGGAGCGGTCTACGCAGGCGTTCGCCCCTATCTCCACATCGTCCTCTATAGTTACGATACCAATCTGCGGAATCTTGTCGTAACCATTCTCATTCGGAGCAAAGCCAAATCCGTCCGCACCGATAACTACGCCGGAATGGAGAATTACCCTATTGCCCACCACGCAATCGTGGTAGATGCTAACATTGGGATAGATAATACAGTTGTTTCCCACTTTGGCATTGTCGCCGATGGTGGCGTGGGCAAAAATCTGGGTGTGGTCGCCAACAGCAGCTCCCTTGCCTATGACAGCAAACGGCTCTACATAGCAATCCTTACCCACGGTGGCGGTGGGGTCGATAAAGGCAAGGGGATGAATGCCGGTCTTGCGGGGTTTGCTTTTTTCATAAAGGGTGAGCAACGAGGCGATAGCGTCGTATGGATTTTTAACACGTATCAAAGTGGCTTTCACCTCCTTGGTAGGGGCAAACGCGTCGCTAACCAAGACGATGGAGGCCTCTGTTTGATATAAATAATGTTCGTAAGCTGGATTGGCGAGGAAGGAAATGGCCCCGGGCTTGCCTTCTTCAATCTTTGAGAAAGTGCACACACTAATCGAGGGGTCGCCCTCCACCTTGCCGTGGAGAAAATCGGCAATCTGCTTCGCTGAAAATTCCATTAGAAAAGAGTTTACAGATAAGATTATGCAAATATCGCAAAAAATCCCGACATAAAGGATATTCTCATTCTCTTTTTGTGTCTTTAACTAAAGCAAATCTTATCTCTTGCGTGGATTTTGATTATTTTGATGAGGATTGTTGCTTTTTAGCTATACTCTGGAATTACGTTTTTAGAAAGTTTTTAACTGGAGGAGGGCATTCTCCTTTTCGTTATAGGCAAGAAAGAATTTCTGCGCCAGCCGCATCGCGATCCACAAAAAGGTAGCGCCGCTCGCTACTGCGATCCACCATCTCACTGTGGAGGAGCTCGGAGAAATTGGAGATGTCCCTCACACGCCCGTCTTTCATTAGAATGGAGATATGGTCGTCCGCTGTGGAATAGAGCATCTGCGCCACAGTGCATGGGCGCGCGAAATAGCTTGCCTCCTCCTTTGGAATGCCCAATTTAAGGGCCACCGATGTCCTCACCTGCTCCAGCGTTTCCTCACTGATAGGAGTCTTAAGGGGATATACCTTGTATAGATGGCGATAGATATAATTGCGCGCCAATTTGCTAAGAGTCTTATCCGAATGTAGCGCCCATTCCTTTAGGGCGGAAAGAATATCACTGTCATCGAGGCGGAGGAAATGCTCCATGGCTTGTGAGCGTGGCGCACAATCCTTCAGACCAGCCTTATGGCGGAGAAAATAACCCAAACTTTCCGACATCGGCAATTCCACTCCCGCCGTTGCCAAATGCCCTGCGCGCGCTCCAATGTAGTGCGCAAAGCCTCCTGCGCGGCCAATGCCGTCTTATGGAGGTAGACCTGCCAATACATCAGTCGCCTCGACATCAGATAGTTCTCAATCGTATAGATACCCTTGGCCTCCACCACAAGACGGTCGTCCTTCACATTGAGCATCTTAATAATCCTTTGCGCCCCAATGTTGCCCTCCCTTACTCCAGCGAAAAAGCTGTCGCGGCAGAGATAGTCCAGCCTATCCATATCCAACTGGCTGCAAATCAATTCGTGGAGAAAATGTTTGTGGTATCTGTCCAAGAAAATATCAATGGCCAAGTCCAGTTGATGCCCCATATCTTCGTTGAGCCGTTGTATGAGCGTCAGAGTAATCTGCTCATGCGTAACGCCGTGGAAGAACATCCCTTCCAGACTATGGGACATCGGGCCGTGCCCCACATCGTGGAGCAACATAGCCGCCTGCGCACTGCGCCATTCGTCATCGCTTATCTGAATTCCCTTACGCCGCAAGGTTTGCAAGGCCTCCGTAATAAGAAAGAGAGTGCCGATGGAATGGGAAAAACGCGTATGGCACCCGCCCGGATAGACATAGGACGTAGGGCCAAGTTGCGCAATCCGATATAATCTCACAAACTCGGGGCGCTTGACAATCTCACCTATGAGCCCTTTGTCTATCTCAATGAAACCGTGTACAGGGTCGTTAATAATCATCTTACGGAAGGAGTTTGCTCATCTGCACTTGCAGTTCTTTGGCTTTCTGAGCGGCAGCCTCGGCAAAGTCCTCGCCTTGCGAAGCATAGATAATGCCTCGCGAGGAATTTACCAGCAATCCGCAATCCTTGGTCATACCGTAACGGCACACCTCCCCCAAACTACCGCCTTGCGCACCAACGCCCGGCACCAGTAAGAAACTATTAGGAGCCACCCTCCTCACGTCTTCAAACATCCTGCCCCTTGTGGCGCCCACCACATACATCATATTCTGCGGGCTACCCCATTGCTGCGAGGTTTGTATCACTTTTTCGAAGAGCTTTGCGCCATCTTTGTCCTCGGTGAGCTGAAAATCCAAAGAACCCTTATTGCTTGTCAGCGCCAATAAGATTACCCATTTGCCCTCATATTCCAAAAAGGGCTTCACACTGTCTTCGCCCATATAGGGAGCCACGGTGATGGCGTCCACTCCCAATCCTTCAAACATTGATTGGGCGTACATCTTCGAGGTGTTACCGATGTCGCCGCGCTTGGCGTCTGCTATAACAAACTGGTCGGGATAATTCTGCTTGATATATTTCACAGTCTTTTCCAGAGCCTCCCACCCTTTCACGCCGTAGCATTCATAGAAAGCGAGGTTCGGCTTGTAGGCCACGCAATAGGGAGCGGTGGCATCCACAATGGCTTTGTTGAACGCAAAAATGGGGTCGTCTTCACTTTCCAATAGATGCGGCGGCATCTTTTTCAAATCAGTATCCAGCCCCACACACAGAAAGCTCCTCTTCCTGCGTATATTTTCGATAATCTGTTCGCGTGTCATAATTCTGTTGAGTGTATTGTTGTTGTCTATGTTAAAAAGCCAGACTCAGTACTACTTATTTTTCCAGTACTCTTTCACGTTTTCATCAAACCAGCCCTTGCGATCATCAATTTTTTTACGTTCTTTATTATAAAACCCGTCAATCACATCACAAAGTTGAAGCATCCAGGCTTTTCTATCAATTTCCTCGTTAAATTTCAGGACATTAGCATTAGCAAGCTGGATTTGTCCCCATCCCAATGCACCAATTGTAAGGCACTCCCAAGAAAAAGCCTCAATCGGCTTGAAGTAGCAGTTAGTATATTCGATATGGTCGTTCTCAATCTTGTATTCCACAATTAAAACACAAAACACATTGAAGTCATTCCTATAGAAATTTGCCAGCCTGCGTATAGAAATCAGATTGGGCATGTTAAAAGACGTATCCAAATTGTGTGTCTTGCAATCTACAGCGTAATACCTATCTTTTTTGTCGCTAAATGCCATATCCTCCATAGAACGACGCTCAAAATCATTTTTAAAAGATTTAAGCATATCCTGAGGAATACAATTTTGAAGACCATCTTTACTATCTAAAAAATCTTGCACTGCCTCAGCTACCACTCTTGGATGATTAAGCAAATTGGGACGAACAAGACGGCAGCCTTCTTTTCGCAGCAAATTTAAGACTGCTTCTCCTGTATTAGTAAATAGTTTCATCATTATTATTTATACGAATTATGTCTCTACAAATTAAGCAAACAGACAGCTACTGAAAAAGTTGCTGTTGCAGGACGTTCGCAGGAGAAGGCTTCTTTAGGTGCTTTGCTTGTGTTAGCTGTTGGCTTATCGTATTTCTCTCCCAAAAGACGCCGTCTTTATATCCTTGAATAGAATGGTCAGTTTCTGCGAGAAGCAGGCGTTTTTCTGCCCAACAACAATATTCCGTGTTCTGTTCTATACCGCAATAGTGTCTTCCTAATTTTTTTGCCACAACGCTTGTGGTACCACTGCCAATAAAGGGGTCGAAAACTACATCGCCCTCTTTCGAAGAAGCCAAAATAAGCTTTGCAATCAGCTTTTCGGGTTTTTGCGTTGGGTGATCGGTATTTTCTGGCATTGACCAAAATGGCACACTTATATCATCCCAGAAATTTGACGGGTAAGTCATGCGGAAGTTTCCAGACTCCGTCTCCTCCCAATCCTTTGGCTTGCCGTTTACACGATATGGAGCAATTACTTGTCGGCGCATCTTCACCGCCTCCACATTAAAGAAATAGTTGCTTGGATTTTTTACAGCAAACCATATGTCTTCCATACAGTTTTTCCAATTAGACAAGGCACCGCGTCCCTTTTCTCTTTGCCATGTAATGCGATTTAGAATAAACAGGTTTTGAGATAAAACTTGCTGCATGGCAGCTGTGCATCGCCAATCGGCGCAAAGATAGAGCGATCCGTCTTTTTTTAACTTTTTTACTACCTTTGGCAACCATTGCTGAAGATAATCAATATATTCTTGTTGCGTTCTAGAAGCAAATATGTTACCGTGGAAATTCTTTGTTAGATTATAAGGCGGATCAATGATAATAAGATCCGCAGATTCATCAGGCAATAACGGCAAGATTTCCATCGTATCACCGTTTATTGTCCGATCCAAGAACGATTGTCCTGTTATAAGGTCGTTTTTGGAGATAATGTTTTTCATCAGAAACTCCCTTTCTTCGTCAGAGACGGTGAGAGTTCTATTTCGTGATGCTTTCTGTTTAGTCATCTTACAGTTCGCTTTCTTTCAGTCTCTCGGTATTTTCGGC
>CAZQVW010000097.1:1765-9661 GCA_964596865.1 uncultured Bacteroidaceae bacterium | reverse complement strand
AATCTATACAACCACAGCCCCCTACCCTACCACAAAAGCCTAAAAACAATGCCCATCACGCCCACTCGCACCATCGACTACCGCCTTGTCTTCGCCCTAATGAACGGCAAGGTGAGCGATGCGCTACGCCGCCGCCTCAACGAAGACTTCCTGGCCGCCGGAATCAATATCAACGGCGACCAATGGGACGTGCTGATTGCGGCAAGCAACAAAGATGTGTGTACGCAGCAGGATTTGTGCAACGCCACGTCCTTTTCCAAAGCTACGATGACGCGCATTATCAATCAGTTGGAGGAAAAGGGCCTGCTGGTGCGCCGTAAAGCGCGCGTAGACTACCGCAACAATTATATCACGCTCACCATCAAGGGTATTAACCTTGTAAACCGCGCACAGACCGTGGCCATTCGCACACTCACCGAAAGCCTGCGCGGCCTGAGCCGCATAGACATCTCTATCTCGCAGCAGAGCCTTAAGACGGTGCTGGATAATCTCCAGAAAAAGGAACAGGAATTGCAGCACGAGCAGCATTTGGAACAACATCAGGCCGCCCAAGCCCATCGCAGGGCCGTAAGAAAAATGCACGATGGCGCCAAAAAAGTAGAAAAGTAGACCAAAAATGCGCAAATGCAAACGAAAATGCTTAATTTTGCAATTTGAATATGCCCTACAAGGCCACAACGAATGAATACGTTCAATAGAATAAGGAAGATAAAGAAAATCCATCTCCACCACGAGGGCACCCACACACTCGTGGGGGGTGCCGCATTATTGGTGGCAATAAACGCGTTGAGCTACTGGCTCTTTGCCCATGTGCTGGACTGGAATCCCGTGTTCTACATACTATTGCTGGCCTCGGCCGTGGTGTACGGAATTATGGTGAATTTCTTCCGCTGCCCCATCCGCTTCTTCCCTCAACAAGACACCTCCGGAATAGTGGTGGCCCCCGCCGACGGTAAGGTGGTGGTGGTGGAAGAAACAGAGGAGAACGAATATTTCCACGACCGCAGAAAGATGGTGTCTATCTTCATGTCGCTGACAAATGTCCACGCCAATTGGTTTCCCGTGGACGGCGTGGTAAAGAAGGTGGAGCACCGCAACGGCAATTTCCACAAGGCATGGCTGCCAAAAGCCAGTATGGAAAACGAGCGGTCCACGATTGTGATAGACACAGTGGAATACGGCGAAATCCTTGTGCGCCAAATCGCGGGCGCAATGGCCAGACGTATCGTAACCTACGCTATTGAAAATGAAGAATGCTTTATTGATGAACACTTGGGCTTCATAAAATTTGGAAGTCGCTTGGATGTGTTCCTCCCTCTCGATGCCGATGTGAAAGTGAAGATGGGGCAATCCACTGTGGGCAACGGTACCGTCATTGCCACCCTCAAGCCCCTGCACGAATAAGACCGTCATCTTTTCGTAAATACAGAAAAGTCTGTTACTTATGAAAAAATACATACCAAACGCCTTGACTTTGAGCAACCTCGTGTGCGGTTGCATCGCTGTGAGGTACGCCCTCATGGAGGAGTTCCCAAAAGCCTTGCTGTTTATGTTGCTGGGCGCTGTGTTCGACTTCTTCGACGGCTTTGTGGCGCGCAAACTGCACGTTGCTTCGCCCATAGGCAAGGAATTAGACTCACTGGCCGACAATATCACCTTCGGTTTTGTGCCGGCCGCCATGGTGTTTGTACTTATGGAGAACTGTTTGGGCAATGTAGCCGCACTTCAGGGCGCGAACGTCCACGATTGCTGGTACACCTATGTCAAGGTGCTGGCTTTGCTGATTGCGGCGTTCTCGGCTTTGAGGTTGGCGAAATTTAATCTGGACGAGCGCCAGACCACCTCCTTTATTGGCCTCCCCACTCCCGCCAACGCCCTGCTCACTGCCGCTTTCGTAATGACGCTCAACAGGATGGATAACGCCCTTGAGCATCTGGGCGGCCCAATGCAAGCCAATATCGCCGCCATTGTGATAATGATTGTGTTTATCGCCATCACATGCTGGCTATTGGTGAGCGAAGTGCCGATGTTCTCACTGAAATTCAAAGATTTCTCTTGGGCAAACAACCGCATACGCTATATCTTCATCCTCACTTCCGCCATTGCCCTGATTTTATCCGCCTGCTTCGGAATAAAATGGCTGATTGCCATTCTGGGAGCGGTGATTGTATGGTATATACTGCTGTCGCTGATTACGCAACGCAAAAAAAACTAAACCGGCCAACTTTATAATGGGCAATACCCTGCGGTTGGCACACATCTTGCACTCTATCAAGGAGAGTAACCCTTTATTCCCTTAAAATATGAGCTTTATCACACTCATACTGCTTTTGATTATCGCCTATTGGGTGGTGCGCAGTCTCAAAGGTTTGTTTACCAATGCTTTTGGAGGCAACACAAATCGAGGGCAAGACACCTCTGCGTTTAATCCATTCGCCAATCGGCGAAAAAATCCCTTCTCCCAGCGAAACGAAAAGCCAAATTCCAACGCCAACAACGCGCGAACAAACCGTTCCGGCGCGCAAAGCAACCACTACGACGACTCCACGGATCAACCTATTGGCAAAGACGAGGGCGAGTACGTAGATTTCGAGGAAGTGAAGGGATAAAGCGATTTCACAACCCCGCAATCTCGCTTTCATAACAAAAAATCTTGCCGCGACCTCGCGGATTATATTTCTAAAAAACCGGCTACTTTCGGAATTAAGTCCGAAAATAGCCGGTTTTTTTTAAGATTTCAGGGATTTCTATGGCCAAAAGCCATTCATTTCAGTTGCGAAAAGCGGCGGACACCTTTGGCATAGTATTCCCAAAGAATGCTGTAGGGCCGCTGCTCGGGAATTTCGGCAATCTTCATAGCCTTAAGATTTTGGCGGCGCTGCTCGTCAAATTCATGGCGGATGTGGGAATACTCAAAACGGGCGCGGACAATGGCTAAAGCCTCGTTGCGCCGACCGTTAAGAAGCTTTTGCAGGGCGGCAAGGTAGTCTAAGACATAACGTAGGGCCAGTACACCGGTGCGGCGGTTGTCGGGAAGATTTTTATACAGCATCAAAAGATTGTTGCGGAAGTTGAGAAACGTTTTCTTGGGGTTGCCCTTATCCAAAGTGGCCCCGCCCAGGTGATAGATGGCGCTTTGCGGCACACACCACACGCCCCAGCCGCGACTGCGGAGCCTCCAGCAAAGGTCTATCTCCTCTTGATGGGCAAAGAAGCGGGCATCCAGTCCGCCTACCTCCTTATAAACATCGGTGCGAATGAGCATAGCGGCACCAGTGGCCCAGAACACGGGAATGGGCTCGCCGTCATATTGCCCTTCGTCCTTTTCCACCACCTGCATGATCCTGCCGCGGCAATAAGGGTAGCCAAGGCGGTCAAGGAAACCGCCGCACGCTCCCGCATACTCAAACATATCGCGGTGGTTGGCGTTAAGAATCTTCGGCTGGCAGGCGGCGGCCTCCGGATGCGCGTCCATAAACGCCAATAGGGGCTCAAGCCAATGGGGAGTGGCCTCCACATCACTATTAAGCAAGAGCGCCAGAGGGGTTTCTATCTCTTTTAGTGCGCGATTGTAGCCCTCGGCAAAACCGTAGTTCTGAGAAAAGGCTATTTGCCGCACCTCGGGAAAAGAGACAGACAACATATCCAGCGAATCGTCGGTGGAACCGTTGTCAGCCACCACAATCTCGGCTTCGGGCGAGTATTTTATGACGGAAGGGAGGAACCGGCGCATCATTGTGGAGCCGTTCCAATTCAATATCACTACAGAGATTTTTTTCATAGACAGGAAAAAGGGGTTACAACTTGCGAGATACAGGAATTAGATGAGACAAATAAAGAAATATTATTGTGGATTTCCTACGGGAACGCCGATTAGCGCTGTGCCATCGGGCACAAGAGCTTCCAAACGACAAGGAACAACAGAATTAACTGGTAGCGGGCCATATTCTTTAGGCACATCCACGCGCACATAATTGTCCGAGAAACCGCGGGCAGCCCACCCTGCAGGCGTATGCTCGGTGAGCACCGGCCTCACCTGGCCAATCATGGTTTGATAAAAACCTATCCTCTTCCGTTCGGAGAGAGCTATCAATTTCTTGCTACGCCGGTGCTTCTCATGCTCGCCCACCACATACGGAATGCGCAAGGCCGCGGTGCCGGGGCGCTCCGAATAGGAAAAGACGTGGTATTGGGCGACCTCCAAACTTTCAGCGAAACTAAAGGATTCGCGAAACAATTCGTCCGTCTCGCCGCGCATGCCCACAATGATGTCCACGCCGATAAACGCATCGGGCATCACCTTCTTTATATAATCTATGCGCGAACGGAACAGGGCGGTATCATAGCGGCGGTGCATCAGTTGGAGCACGGTATCGCTACCGTTTTGCAGCGGGATATGGAAATGCGGCATAAAATGGCGCGAATGGGCGCAGAAATCGATGATTTCATCGGTGAGGAGGTCGGGCTCGATAGACGAAATTCTGTAACGCTCGATGCCGTCCACCTCGTCCAGCGCCTGAATGAGGGAAAAGAAAGTCTCGTGAGTGGTACGCCCAAAATCGCCGATGTTCACACCGGTGATAACAATCTCTTTGCCTCCCTGCTCCACCACGCCTTTCGCCTGCTCCACCATCGAGGCGATAGAGCCGTTGCGACTACGCCCGCGCGCAAAGGGAATGGCGCAGTAGGTGCAGAAACAATCACACCCGTCCTGCACTTTCAGAAAGAAGCGCGTCCGCTCGCCCCTGCTGCACGAGGGCACAAACGTGCGGATGTCCTTTCTAAGGACAGTGGAGTAATGATGCAAGGCAGGGGTGGCGGCGTCAGCGGATTTCTCATCCCGCTCCATACTTTTCCTGCGCTCATCGAGGGCAGAGAGAATCAGTTGAGGTGCGCGAGCCTTGTCCTCCATAGATATTACGAGGTCTACTCCCTCCATAGCGGCTATCTGGGGCGCAGCCAATTGGGCATAACACCCCATCACCACCATCAGTGCTTCGGGATTCTCCCTACGCGCACGGTGGATGGCCTGGCGGCATTTATGATTGCTGGTCTCGGTAACGGTGCAGGTGTTGATTACGCACAGGTCGGCCTTTTGCTCATTACCGGCTCTTTCGATACCGAGAGAATACAGTTTGTCCGCCAAAGAGGAGGTCTCGGCAAAGTTGAGCTTGCAGCCCAACGTGATGTATTTGGCCCTAAGCGTGGGCGAAGAGTTTATACAGTGCTCCAAAACATTTCATTTTGAAACACAAAGTTAGCAATTATTTGGAAATCGGCCAAAAAGCGCAGAAAACAGCAAAATTTTATTTGCCTGATAATCAGCAACAAGCAAAAAAGTTACAGAAAAATCGAAAAAAAAGTCGCGAAAATGTTTGGAGGTTGAAAAAAGTGCGTACCTTTGCACTCGGTTTTAATAACAATTCGTTTAACTAACTAAACAAACAAGAAAATGAAAAAGTTACTTTTCGCTTTCGTAGCACTGGCTGCTATGTCTTTCGCATCTTGCGGAAATGGCCAGAAGGGCGCTGCCCAGGATTCTGACACTATCGTTGCTCAGGACACCGATACTTTGGCTGGCGACTCTGCTGCTGCTGACAGCAATGTAGTTGCTACTCCTGACTCTGCAGCTCAGGCAAACTAGTATTCTTGCGAATTAAAACACAAGAGAGATTGAAACCTGCGGAACCACAAGTTCCACAGGTTTTTTTGTATCTATAACGGACTTCGGGCTTCTGCAAAAAGGGCAAACAACGGTTATTACTTCACCGCTGTTTGCCCTTTCTCGTTTTCTGCCACTTTATTCCTTATCCATCTCCACAAACTTGCCTTGCATCTGGCGGCGGCGCACCAATAAGGCGAGGAGCTTGCGCCTGCGTTTGGGCTCCACCATGCGGCGGAAGAAAATATTGGGAACTGCCACGCCCACAGCTATGAACAGGATTATCAACGAAGCACTGATGGCGTTGTTCATCGCGACAGTAACCTCGCCCACCACGCCGTGCATATCAATAAAGGCGAACAAAGCCCTATACATCAGCACTCCAGGAATCATTGGGATGACCGAAGGAATGGAGAGGCAATGATGGGGCACATGGGCCACGTGAATTAATCGGGTACAGAGGATACTAACCACCACCGACCCGCAGAAAGAGCCCACCACCGGCCCCATATCCAACCCTATATTCCCACTACTGGCTCCAAGGCTCACCAGATTGCGCGTACAGATGGCAATCATGCCGCCCAGCGCCACCAGCAAGTGAAGTTGGCGCGGAGTATTGAAAATCATCGAGAAACCAATGGCCGACAAAGCCGCAGCCAGCATATATTCGTTGTATTGATGATGGGGCGTCATCGAGAGGTCGCGCACAAAATTGTCTATCCCACACACCTGTATGGCGAAAGCGATGCCAAACGACATTGCCAAAACAATCAGCATGGTATTCATCGCCCGCGTAAGGCCAATCTGAACAAAGCCGTCCAGCATATCGCTCACGAAATTGATTAGCGGCACGCCGGGCACGATAAATAGGGCGCAAGCCATCAGTGGGTGCCACGGAGTGGAGGAGCGGAGAAAGGCGGGCAAGTCTAAATGTATGGACATGAGGGCGAACAGCCAGGCCACCAGCGTGGAAAGAAAGGCGGCGATGGCGATATTGACATACTTGTTGCTGCCTTTGGCATTAAGGTAGGAGCGCAATCCAAAGCCCAGCATGGCCGCGATAGAGGCATAGAAGAAAGCCACCCAATCACACCCGAATTGCACACAAAATCCGCCGCAAGCCAGTCCCGCGCCCACAGCCACCTGCCATTGCTGGAAATTGCGCTTGCGATGAGCGATGCGCTTTAATTCTTGTTCGTATTGAGAAAGGGAAAAATTCCGGCGGATAGCTCGCCACGACAGATGACTTACCTCCGAGATTATATCCATATTAACGCAGTGGTGTTCACAGCGCTGAAATTTGGTGAACGATTGGTGCTCATCGCTAAGATTCACCATTAGGATATTATAATTGATAAAGATGTGGAGGTTGGCCTCCGGCAATCCGAGGAAAGCGGCCGTGCGCTTCATGTTGCGCATGATGCGGCGCGTATCGGCCGCACTTTCCATCAGCAATTTTCCAGTGCGCAAAAGGAGGTCTAATTTCCGCATTAGGTCATTGCTTTCCGGTTTCGCGGCACTATCGTTTGCGCAGCATTGCAAAGGCATATTGCTCATTTCGACACGTGTTTTCCCCTATTGGGGCTCACCGCTTGCGTTTGGCAAGCGCCCGATTGCCGCCCCTTTTTGCGCCCGATTGTCAGCCACCCTTTATATCGGCAAAACAGCACGACATCATACGCAATCAAGGCGAACATTACAAGATTAATAATCAGCGTCTTCAGCATAGCGACACCTATTTTAAGCAAGAGCAAATATAATTATCTGTATTGTGATAATCCTCAAAAACATTGCGAACGGATACACCGTGGAATAAGCCACAGAGGGCGCATCGCTGGATGTTGTGCCGTTAGCATAATGCAGGGCGGGGGGATTGGTGTTGGCTCCGGCCAGCACACCCATAAGCGTATAGAAATTTAGATGGAAGCAGAAGCGCCCTAATAGTCCGCCAATCAGAATTGGGAGGATGGTAATCAGAGCTCCGTATCCAATCCAAGTCAATCCGTCGGTTGTAGTCAGAGTGGAGAAGAAATCTTTGCCGCATCCCAGTCCCACGCAGGCCAAAAAGATGCAGATACCTATCTCTCTTATCATCAGGTTGGCGGAAATAGTATTATAGGTAATCAGTTTGTATTTGGGGCCGAAGAATCCAATCAATATTGCCACCACCAGCGGCCCGCCCGTGAGCCCCAATTTCAGCGGGTGACTTATACCGGGCAGATAGAATGGGATGT
>CAZQVW010000097.1:0-1755 GCA_964596865.1 uncultured Bacteroidaceae bacterium | reverse complement strand
GCCCAGAGCGATACCAAGGAAGATGGGTATGAGGTTGGGCACATTCAGGCGCTTCATCTGATTGCCCAATTTCTTCTCCACCTGACTAATTCCCAACTCGTTGCCTACCACGGTGAGGCGGTCGCCCATCTGCAGGCGCAGGTGGGGAGTGGCCACCAATTCCACACCCGAGCGATAAACCCGCGTGATATTCACTCCGTATTGAGTGCGGAGGCCCAACTGGCCGATAGTCTTGCCGTTGATGCCGGGCTTGGTGATAAGCACCTGCCCCACGGCGTGTTGCTTGTCGCAGGCGGTCCAGTCCACCTCGGCCTTCTCGCCCATAGCGGCGATGATTGGGTCGATGTCGCCGGGCTTGGCGGTGATAAGCATCCGGTCGCCTATATTTAATAAGGTGTTACCGTCCACACTGTTCACGGGTTTGTCCGCCCCGTTGGGCAAGATGCGCGAAATCACAAACTCGCGGCTCACAAGGGCGGCCACATCCCTCAGCGGGCGACCGGCCAGCCTGTCGTTGGTGAAACGGATAGTGAAATGGCGCACGGTGATTTGTTCGGTAGCTCCCAATCCGCGCTCGGCCTCGGCCTCATCCTTTTTCACGTCCACTCGCATCACATATTTTAATATAGCGAAGCAGGCAATCACGCCCAAGACGCCCACGGGGTAGGTCAAAGCATAGCCAACGGCAATATCGGGGGCGTCTATTCCGCGAAGGTCGCTGAACGCCTGTTGCGCCGCACCGAGGCCGGGGGTATTGGTAACGGCGCCAGACAGTATGCCCGTCATAGTGGAGATATTGACGCCGGAAACACCCGCCACAATCAGCATCACCACAATACTAACGGTCAGAGTGATGACGGCCAGCACATTCAATTTCAATCCGCCCCGATGAAACGACGACACAATGCCAGGCCCCACCTGTATTCCCACACTATAGACAAATAGGATTAGGCCAAACTCCTTTAGGAAGTGCAGCAGGTGTTCGTCAAGGTTGAATGCGAAATATCCGAACACGATTCCGATAAACAATACCCACGCCAATCCCAACGAGATATTGGCCACGCGTATTTTTCCCAGCAGCAAACCGAGGGCAATAACCAGCGACAAGATTAAAACCGAGTGCGCCACACCGCCGCCCCAAAGAGTGGGCCACCCATCAAACAGATTGCGTAATAATTCCATAATTTTGATTTCATTTTTCTGGCGGCAAAATTAGTATCTACGCCTCTTTTGGCGCGCCATCGGCTATTGAATGTTTCGATTAGCGCTATCGCCTACACCAATAACCGCGGCGGGCAAGACAATATTATGCATAGCACAAGAATAAAGCTCACAGGGACATGCCCCTCCCGCAAGTTACAGCGATTTAATCCAACCAATAGGGGCGAATCAGCCGCGTGGCGGCGTGTTATCCGCCCAGCAATCGTTCCAGTTGGCAAACCCAACAGGAACGATTGGCAAATCCAACCGGAACGGTTGGCAAATCCAACAGGAAGGGTTGGTACACACACCAAAACATTGATTTCCAACCGTTCCGGTTGCAGGGGGATAACGCGGCATTGCATTCGCAACGCCTGATCCGCCCCTACCGGCTCAATCTATCCATTCCAATTCCGTTTTCTCAAACAAAAATCCGGCAATTCCCCACTTAACACCCCAAAATCCCCATCCTTCACACAGAATTTCCGACCTCTCTCCCGAAAATCGCGCGATAGTTTGCGTTAACAGTACTGTAACATTATCTTAACAGTACTG
>CAZQVW010000096.1:6049-9667 GCA_964596865.1 uncultured Bacteroidaceae bacterium | reverse complement strand
ACAACTTTCCAAGACAAGCAATACAACTTTCCAAGACAAGCAATACAAATGCCCTGATAAGGAGAACGAGCGCCCAGATAAAGCTGGCGTTTCGTAGGGAGTCGAACAACGCTCCGTAGGGAGTCGGACAGCGTTCCCGTGGGAGGCGAGCAACACTCCCGTTGGAATTTTCAGTTTTCCACGACAAATTTCCATTATATCTTGGGCAACAAAACTTGAAAGAAGACGCTTTTCGCGCGGTCCTCGGATCTTAAAAGGATTTCCAAAAAGTGCTGTAATAATACCGCGCAGAAGCAACGGGTGGGTGGGAGGATTTTTTTAACAAACAAATCATTGAAGATATGAATTTCCGTATGCGCTATGCGTCTGTGATGAGGATATTGCTCGCCATGCTGGTGAGCGCGATGTGGAGTATGTCTGCGTGGGCAGATAATGTGGTGGGTGTCTCCTCTGTGGAGGGGCAGCCCGGGCAGGAGGTGAGCGTTAGCATCTCTTTGAACAACACCGATGCCGCCTCTGCCCTTCAGATAGACCTGCCCCTGCCCGAGGCGGCAAACTACGTGGATTCGTCGGCTGTCTTGGCCGGCGCTCGCGCGGATGGCCATACGCTGACAGCCTCGATTGCGGAAGGGAGGTTAAGGCTGGTGGTCTATAGCATGGATCTCCACAATATCAAAGGACAGGCGGGCGAATTGCTCTCGCTGCAACTGCGGCTGAAATCCCAGCATGGCGAATTTGTCCTGCGGCCGGTGGTGAAGCTCACCGATAAGGACGGGCGCTCATTGGATTGCCAGGTAGAGGAAGGGCGGCTCAAGATTTTGGCGCCCAGGATAGAGCTCTCTGCCTCCGCGATAGACTTTGGCCGCGTGCCTGTCCGCCAATCCCATACACGCACATTCCGCATTAGCAACACCGGCACAGCCGCTCTTCAAATTCATAGCCTCACCCTCGGTGGGCAGGCGTTTGTGGCAAGCGGCTATGTGGATAACATCCCCGCGGGCGGGAGCACAGATGTGAATGTGGTGCTATCCCCGGAACGAAAGGGCGCATATCGGGACACGCTCACGGTGGCGTCTGACGCCGTAAACGGGGCGCAGACATTGCTATTGTCTGCCGAGGCCTATTCCGTGAACATACTAAACATAGGCGAGGCCACCGCCCTATGTGGCGACACTGCCACAGTGAGCATCGGGCTTAAGAATATGGAGGAGGTGTCGGCCATCCAGTGTGCCATGGAATTGCCGGAGGGAGTGAGCCTCGCGCCCAAGGGAGCAGTGAGCCTATTGCCCACCCATACGGCCTACGCCTCTCAAAACGGCCGGAAACTCACTCTCACCCTCTATTCCACGTCCAACGCCCTAATCCCCGAGGGAGACAAGGAGATAATCTCACTGCCGCTAAAGGTGGCTGCCACTGGCGGTAGCTACGTCCTGACGCCTACGGGCGTGGTGATTGGCAATGCGGGGCTGGAAAATGTGGTGTCGTCCACCAGGGAGGGGCGATTGGTGGTGAGAAGTCCAAGGATAACGGTGGCCACATCAAAGAATCTGGGCAGGGTGGCCGTGGGCGCCACCGACACCATTAATATCAATATCACTAATGAGGGCGATGCCCCACTGGTGGTGGATAAGGTGGAATTTCTAAAATCGGGATTCGCATTACTGTCGGCGCTGCCGCTAAGCGTGGAGGCAAATCACAACAAGGCTCTGCGCCTTGCCTACACCCCCACCCAGGAGGGCACAACCTCTTCCTCTCTCACCATCTATTCCAATGACCCTATTGCCCCGGCTGTGGATATTCAGACTGAGGCCGAGGTCTATACGCCCAATATGATTAGTGTGAGCGGCGAGGTGTCAGGCAAAGCCTTAAAAGCCGTGGCCGAAGTAGCGCTTAATAATCTATCGCCCATCACGGCCTTTCAGATGGACATCACCTGCGCCGATGGGCTCGCCATAAAGGACAACAAGGCCGTAGCCAGTGGGCGATTGTCGGCACATTCGCTCAATTGCCGCAAGATTGGCGGACAGACCTACCGCATCTCTTGTTATTCGCTCACCAATGCCGCCATCCCAAAGGACACTGGCGTCATCTATTCTGTGGAACTGGAGGCGCAAACCCAGGATAATCTCATGGGCAATTTGCTCACGATTGATAATATCAAGCTATCCACCAACGAAAGTCGCAATATGGCCTCACAAAGCGCAGTGAGATTTTCCAACAACTATATTGCCGATTATGATTCCCTCACCAACACATCGTCCACTCTGGATCATTTCATATTCTCGGGGGTGAGAAACACAGATAAACGCCCTCTGTCAGCCCTTTCGCCCAGCGGCGGCACCGGTTTCCTCACAGTGGCACTGCAAGGCGGCCTCGACACACCCGCCCGCCGCTACACGGCCTTTAATATGGACGTGGCGTTGCCCTTTGGCATAGAGATGGTAGAAGAAGATGGGCAGCCCGATGTGGAATTGCCGCAAGATTTCTCTCTTTACGCCACTTCAGCGCGCGCCATCACCCATAGCTTGGCCGCCTCAATGCTGAATGATACAACCCTGCGCGTGGCAGGCACCTCTAATTCTAACACTTCGTTTCTAAAAGCCAGTGGCGACCTCTTTGAGATGGGCGTAAGGGTGTCTTCTCCCTATGTCAAACCCGGAGCAAACGCGTTTTATTTCTCGGGGCTCAATCTCACTGCCGCCGAGGGCGGTCATAAGTATAAGCCCGAGCCAGGTTATCAATCTATTGAGGTGGGCGAAGGCGAAGTGAGCGTGGAAGTGAATATTCCCGCGTCCTCCCCTTTCGCCGCAATGGTATTGCCGTTTGATGCCGCCTTGCCAAATGGGGTGCAAGCCTTCTTGTGTGAGGGCGTAAAGGGCACTCAGGCCATACTGACGCCGGTAGACTCCCTCATGGCCTATACCCCTTATGTCTTCTACGCCAAAGGCGGGTATTCCGCCACGATGAAAGGGCGATTGTCCGCCACGGCGTATAATCAGAGGGTTAATGACGAAGGCGTGGCCACAGCCGGGGTATTGAGTGGAGCAATCCGTCCGCAAAAGGTGGAAAACGGTGGAGCGCTTACCTCTACGGCCCATTCTGCCGAGTTTCGCAAAATATCATCTGCCACCTCGATGGCCTCGGGACAGTGCTGGATTAATGGTAATCTGCCGAATGTGAGCGTTGAGGTGCCCAAATATCGCCTGCGATTCGTAGCCGATGGCGCTGTGGTAATGGATTCCTTAATGGAATACCACGCCGCTGTCTCCGCTCCCGCTGCTCCCAAAAAGACGGGCTACACCTTCTCCTCTTGGGGCAATGTGCCGGAGATTATGCCCGCTGACAGCCTCACCTTCACCGCGCAATATTCCATTAACTCCTATACTGTTACCTTTAAGGTGGACGGGGCTATTGTCCATACAGACACTCTCAATTACAACGATACTATTAAAGTGCCCGCTGTGCCCACAAAAGAAGGCTACACCTTTAGCGGGTGGCGCAATGTGGCCAAGACCATGCCCGCGCAAAACACTGTGTATGAAGCCACCTTTACCATAAACCGCTATCGCCTGCGATTCGTAGCCGATGGCGCTGTGGTAATGGATTCCTTAATGGAAT
>CAZQVW010000096.1:0-5949 GCA_964596865.1 uncultured Bacteroidaceae bacterium | reverse complement strand
GCTGACAGCCTCACCTTCACCGCGCAATATTCCATTAACTCCTATACTGTTACCTACATTGTAAACGGGGAAGTTTATCGTGTAGATAGTGTGGAATACGCAAGCGAGATTATCCTGCCAAGCGCCCCGCAAATAGTCGGTTATCGTTTTGAAAGCTGGGGCAATGTGCCGGAGGAAATGCCTGCAGAGGATGTGGAGCTCACAGCTATATTCTCACTGATTGGCGATGTGAATTTAGACGGGGTAATAAATTCTTCAGACATTGTGGCAATCTATAATTACATTGCCCAAGGCGAAGATTCCGGCACACCTCTGCAATGCGCCGATGTAAACAACGATGGTGTGGTAAACTCATCAGACGCAGTGGAAGTCTACACACGCATTGCCAATAGGTAAGGAAAGCAAGATTCCAATTTGCATGGAAGTTGCTGAAAAGTCCTGCATTTTATAATTACGCCGCCAATTATGGCAGGCTGAATAAGAACTGTAGGGATAGGTTTTATACCTGCCCGCCTATTGCCAAAGTAATTAATCAAGTGAATTACAAAGCCACATCATTTTACGGGCGGGTATAAAGCACCCCAAAATGTTTGCACCTCAAATTTTGAGGACCCCGCAAAACCCGCTCCTACAGGCTCAATCAACACATTGCGTGTAAGCAAAGAGTTTTTCAGCGGTCTCTTTCTGCAGGATACTAATATAAAAAGAATACTAATATAAAGAGGAATAACAAACGCATTGCGAGCGCAGAAGAACCACAAATAAATGGAAATCTTCTGCGCTCGCAATGAGTTTATATCTCGAAGAGAAGTGGTGAAATAAACAATAGACTACTTCTTGGGAGAAGTTGGAAAATGCAATAGACTACCTCTCGATGAGAAGTGAGGGAATAAGCAATAGACTACTTCTTGAGCAATCCAAATTCGTTGAAAACCTTGACAAGGGCCGCAACAGCGCGGTCTACCTGCTCGCAAGTGTGAGTGGCCATCAATGCCACGCGCACAAGGGTGTCTTGCGGCGCACAAGCGGGCGGAATAACGGGGTTGATGAACACACCCTCCTCGAAAGCGCGCTTAGTTACCTCAAACGTGCGCACGGTATCCCTCACATAGAGCGGGATAATCGGGCTCTGGGTGTCGCCAATCTCAAATCCCTCTTCCTTAAAGCGCTTGAGGGCGTAATTGGTTACCTTCCAAAGATTATCGATAATCTCGGGGCACTCCTGAATGAGGTGGAGCGACTTCATGGCTGCGGCCGTGGCAGCGGGGGTGTTGGAAGCCGAGAAGATATATGTGCGGCAATTGTGGCGAATCCAATTGATAAGCGATTTATCGGCAGCAATAAATCCGCCCACCGAGGCCAGCGACTTGGAGAAAGTGCCCATAATGAGGTCTACCTCGTCGGTGAGGCCAAAGTGGTCGCATACTCCCCTACCCTGACGGCCGAAGACGCCGATACCATGGGCTTCGTCCACCATCACAGTGGCATTATACTTATGCTTGAGCCTGATAATCTCGGGCAGGTTGGCCAAATCGCCCTCCATAGAGAAGACGCCGTCCACCACGATTAGCTTTACGGCCTCGGGCTCGCATTTTTGCAGCAGGCTCTCCAGCTCCTCCATATCATTATGGCGGAATTTGAAGGTCTTGCTCATCGAGAGGCGGCATCCGTCTACGATAGAGGCGTGGTCGCGGTCGTCGCGCAGGATATAATCGTTCCTGCCCGTGAGACAACCAATCACGCCGCTATTTACGCCGAAGCCGGTGGAGAAAACCAAAGCCTCCTCCTTGCCTTCAAACTCGGCTAACTCTTTTTCCAACTGGATATGGAGATCCAATGTTCCATTAAGGAATCTGGATCCGGCGCATCCGGTGCCATATTTCTGGAGGGCGGCCGCTGCAGCGTCGATAACACGCTGATCAGAGGGTAGGCCGGTATACGCGTTTGAGCCGAACATAAGGATCTCGCGACCTTGCATATTTACCTCGGGCCCCTGCTTGCCGTCTATCTCGCGGAAATAGGGATAGATGCCGGCAGCCATGAATTCCTGAGGCCGTGTCCAGCTCTTTAGTCTGTCTTGTAGTAATCCCATCGTTTGTTATTGCATTCTGGTTACGCCGATTCGTCTCAATCAGCACGATGATTTTCTTAAAGCAAATGCAAAAATAAAACTTTTTATTGACATTGGCGGCCTACGTGTGAAGAAAAATGAAAAGACGGGCATTCTGCGCCTTAAACATGCACAAAATGCCCGTCTTTGAGCTGCGAAAACGCACCTTTGACTTGCAAAAGCGAATTTTAGCACAGCATTATCGACTTTTAGATTTCCTCCGTTTTAGAACGTGGTGCCATCTTGGGAAGCCACGTCCTCTTCAGCGTCATTATCTAATATCGAGGGAGCCCAAAAAGCCTTGGAGCGGTCGGAGTTTTCATTATCCTTATTGCTGGGCGTAACACTCATGTCCAGCATCAGGGCGGGCGCAGCAAGGTGCATCACCTTGATGCGCGGAGATATATAGTCTTTTTTCATTGTCTTATTATATATATAATGTGTGGAAAGAAAGAAATATTGTGAAAAGCCACGCGGGGGCACTATTTAATGTAGATTTTACGGGTAGTGCCATCGGCATAGCGGAAGATATTGACGCCTTTCTTGGGGCTCTGGAGCTTGTGGCCCGCAGCATCGTAGACGGCGCTAATCTCCTTGAGGGAATAGTCGGTGGAAGTGGCATCGGCCAAACCGGTGATGTCGTCTTCATCGCGGAGAATCAGCGAATAAGCGGCAGAACCGCTCTTTGTGGCCTTCATATAGAAGCGGAAAGGCAGAACGGTGGAAGCCTCGGTGGTGGCTACGAAAGCCTTGCCGGCTTGATTGAGCTTGTAGGCGCCGGTGCCAACCTTTAAGGTGTCAAACACGCCCTGAATTACATCGTCATCTACGGGCGATACCGTGATTTCCACATTTTCCTTGCTGATTGTGTACTGCCGGGCGTCATCTTCATCGCCGCCGATGTAGACCAACGCGGCTTGTCCGGCCTTTACCTCAGTGGCCTCATCGAATACCACCGAGCCATCGGTAGTGGAGGAATAGACATAGAGCTTCACATCTGTGGCATCCGCAATATCAGAGGCCGTAAAGGAGAACGGCAGGCAAACGGTGTTCAGACCGCCGTAGAGCTGGCGCGCGATGTCCACCTTTTCGGCAGTGAATGTCTTGGCAGGCACGAAAGCGGTCTTGTCGGCGAGCACAAGGCTGGAGCAACTATTACCCACCACAATGTTTTGGCCACCGATGGTAGCCGACTCGGGCAGATAGACCACCACATTGTCGCCCATGAGGGCTTCGAGGTCGTCGGCAATTACTTCTTCGGGCAAGGTAGCGCCGGAAAGGTCAATAGAAGTGATGCCCTCGTTTGCTTCCACGAAGGATTTAAGGCCAGCCAACGTTATTTCGCCCGTGGCAACCAGCGCTCCACCATTGTTTTCATACTTAGCAGACTCCTTGAAGTTCTCGATGATGTAATCCGGCACGCGCTTGAGGTACCAATCAGTATTACTTGAGGCATTGCCTCCTCTGAAAGTTACATTAAGGTTGTCGCCATTCGGGTTGAAATAAGATGTTTCTCCTGCTACTATCCAATTAAACTGGCCCTGAGTATGATAAATAAACCTATGATGCTTATTTGTCAGAAGAGTATCAGAATAAGGCACATAGCTATTCTTTGTTATTGCACCAATATAACGCGAAGTAGCAAGGTTCTGAATGTCGAAGAGTTCAGAGCCGTCCTCTGTCTCAGTAACGTAAAAGATTTGGCTCTTCTTATTTGCATCGAAGTCCTGCAATTTCACATTTCCAGGATCATTGCTATCCGTTTTGGGGTCGTAAATAGCAGTGCCTTTTTGTGCACTCACAATATAATAATAACCGGTAACCACTGGGTTTGGCTCCAGCGCGTTTGCAATCTCGTATTGCGCTTTCAGATTGTCGATAATTCCACGAATTTTGGCGCGAGATTCGTTTCCAGAAACAGCTTTTGCCTGAGCTACAGCATTATAATAGTCAGACACTGCTGCTTCGCTGTATTCGCCCGGGTTATTGCCCACTGGCAACTTCAGCGAACCATAGGCATTTATTGCTTGCGCAAGTTCACCTTTGATAGAATAATCAGATTCCGCCGTGTACATACTCCAAGCAGTGAACTGGTCGTTCTTTTGGAAGTAATACAAATAATCATTGCTACCATATCTGGCCAAACGGAACCATGAATCGGCCCTATTAGAATGCTGAATGACTACGGCGTCATCGTTATCGTAAGTTTTGAGAGTAAAAGAGTCTATTTTACTTACATACTTCGCACTAAGTATCGTAAACGCGTAGGCTTTTGTAATATCGTCCACCATACACTTGTGCGATTGCTCTTTGTTGGTTAAGGAATCCATAGTGCCCAAATACTTGCCGGTAGAGGTGTCTTTTAGGTAGTATGTTGGGGTGGAATAAATGGTGTCGGTGGCCTTGGCGTCTACCAATTCCCAAACAGTAGCATCGTCTTTTGTTTCCCCTTTCACCATTACGGAGTTCTGTCCGGATGTTACGGCAGGGTTAGTAGCCATATATTTGTCAATGTAACTATTGTTATAGTAATCGTGGAGGAAACGGAAAATCACCTTCTTACCTGCCTTCACGCTATCGGCACTTATTAGCCAGCGATCACGACCTCCCTCCACGTACGGCACTTTCTCGTAAGCGGCCTGCAGGGTATCCTTTATTGCGGTGTAATAACTGTTTTCGCCGGAGGGCAATGTAGTGAGAGCATTGTTCGCATCGTCAAGGGCTGCCTTGAGCGCAGTCTTGTCAAGGGCCACGTCATCATAAGTACTTGACAGCATAACCTTACAGTTTGCAGAGATTTCATCTACATAATCCTGCAAGGTCTTAATACCTTCGGCAGCCTTTTTACTATTAGGAATGTCAGGAGTGTAAATGAGCATTGCCTGATTATTACCGTAGGCTTTAAGATAAGAATCACTACTGTAATAAGTTACCTGCTCACTGTTAAATCGTCCAAGACGGAACCAACTACCATCACTATTAGAGTGATGAAAGTATACAGCATTGGCATTGCCGTAGTTATCCATATTATTTCGGTTCTCCTTAGTATTAATTTCGTCCTTTGTCAGAACACAAAAAGCGTATGCTTTGTCTGTTGTGGAAACCAAACGCTTAAAATTTGAATTAGTGCTTGTAACCTCCCCGTTTACACCAAAATATAACTGCAAGTTTGCGTTATACAAATAATAAGTGGGCTTATCCGTATAGATTGGGTCATTCTGCCCTGTACTAACCAGCGTCCATAATGCCGAATCCTTATTATTAGAGGTTAAGGCCTCATTAAGCATTAAGCACTGCGCGCTGCTAACGTTTTTAGCGGTAATTACTGCCCCTTCATACTGGGGATTAGCAGATTGAATGTACAGCCTCATTCCGTCTTTGACATCAGAGGCTTTGACGGCCACTGTGTCAGTGAGGTCGTCTGCAAAACATGAAGTTGCTCCCAAAAGTTGTGAGGCAATCATGATTGCAAGAAACAAGAATAATCGTTTCATAGAAAATATGTTTTTATAGTTGAATGATTTATCAAACATGATATTAGTATCAGACATTGTCGTTTTCTGATATTAGCATTTGTTTTTTACTGGCCGCAAAAATAATGAATTTTCCACATACCTTATATATTTACACCCCAAAATTATGAAAATAAAATTCCATTTTAGCCAATTAATGGTAAATATGCGGCGATTTTAGCTTCAGCCAAACCGATTTTTGCTCGGGACAAAGCGATTTTAGTTCGGGTCAAAGCGATTTATTGCCCACCTCCGGCGAAAAAAGTGCGCGATAGTTTGCGTTCACAGTACTGTAACAATAACTAAACAGTACTGTTTAGATAATGT
>CAZQVW010000095.1:0-9716 GCA_964596865.1 uncultured Bacteroidaceae bacterium | reverse complement strand
GTTAGGCGCAGCATCGGCAAGGCTTGACACAGTACCTCCAAGATTAGGCGCAGTACCGGCAAGGTTAGGCACGCCGCCAGCGCTCTCTGTCGCGCCCGTCATCCGCGTGCCACGACCACCGGCCACTATAATTACATATTGCTTCACTTTACGGTGATTAAATCCGCTGTAAGGGGAGATTTTGGCCTTTTCGCGCCAACGCTCCCTTCGGTGCGCAACAACGTTCCCTTCGGTGCGCAGCAGCGCTCCCTTTGGTGTGTTGCAACGCTCCCTTTGGAACGTTGGCGAGAAAAGGACAAAAAAAATTCTATACCAGCATTCCGTCGGCCACAGAGCGCGATGTCTTTTCGTCAGTGAGCGCCGCCAGCAAACGAAGTGCGAACGGCAGGGCAGAAGACGGCCCGTTGCCGGTGATAATATTGCCGTCCTGCTCCACACGAGTGCCGGTGTGGGTGGCTCCATGCAGGTGGCTCTCAAACCCTGGGTAGCAGGTAGCCTTTTTGCCTTTCAGCAGCCCCAGTTCGCCCAACACAAACGGAGCAGCGCAGATAGCGCCAATCCATTTGCCCTGTTTGTGGAAATTGAGCAGAGTGTCCTCCACCAACTTAGAGTCTTTCAGATTTTGGGCGCCAGGCATACCGCCCGGCAACACCACCATATCGGCATCACTGAGGTCGTATTCGTTGTCGGCATCGCAAAGCACCTCTATATCATGAGCACCGTCCACATAGGGGTCTTCCTTTATCGACACCGTCTTTACGTCCACACCACCGCGGCGGAGCACATCCACCACGGTAAGGGCCTCCACCTCTTCAAAGCCTTCGGCCAGGAATACTATTGCTTTTTTCATATTTGTAATGTTTTGGAAATTTGTTGATTAAATCACACATTTAAGCGTGCAGAACAAGGCTATGGAAAATTTCTTTCGATACATGACGACGTATTGACCCATATACGGCAACGTATTGAGGACTACTGAAAAAGTCCGCCTATTGTAATTACACCACACACATGGCCGCGCAAAACCCGCCCCTACAGGCTTTTTCGATACACCGCGTGTACCGAAAGAGTTTTTAAGCAGCCTTATGTATTGGTCGCTCCTACCGGTTATATCATAACGCGCCCACGGCGCTTGCTAAGCTCCCCGCTATTGCAACTGGGCAAGATAACTCTTGATGGTCTTTTCCAGACCGAGGTAGAGGGCATCGCAGATGAGCGCATGGCCAATACTGACCTCGTCCAGCCAAGGGATTTGCTGATGAAAGTACTTCAAATTCTCCAGACTAAGGTCGTGGCCCGCATTCAGGCCCAAACCAATCTCTTTGGCCTTGCGCGCCGCCACAATAAAGGGGCGGACGGCGGTCTCGCGGTCGGAGGGATAGAGAGCGGCGTATGGTTCGGTGTAGAGCTCCACGCGATTGGCTCCCGCAGCCTTTGCCCCTTCCACCATCCGGGTGTCGGCGGCCACGAAGATGGAGACGCGGATGCCCGCCTCCTGAAAGCGCGCCACCACATCCTTGAGAAACGACTGGTGGGCCACGGTGTCCCAACCGGAATTAGAGGTAATCTGATCCGGAGCATCGGGCACCAGCGTTACCTGCGCGGGCTTCACATCTGTAACAAGGTGGATAAAATCTTCACTGGGGTAGCCCTCGATATTAAACTCGGTATGGAGCGCGGGCTTGAGCTGATAGACATCGGAATGGCGGATATGCCTTTCGTCCGGGCGGGGATGGACAGTGATACCTTGAGCGCCAAAGCGCTCACAGTCTAATGCCACTTTCAAAACATCGGGGTTATTACCGCCGCGGGCGTTTCTAAGGGTGGCTACCTTATTTATATTAACGCTTAGTTTGGTCATAAGACTTATGATTATATTTGTTGTTGCCAATAAGCGGGGGCGAGGCAATGGCGGGAGCTATCAAGAGCGCAAAAGGAGCTGACCCGAAAGTAACAACAGGCGAATATTGCACTATAACAACCGGATTTTGCCCTGCCAAAATGCAAAAATACCACTTTAAGCGCAAACACTCGGAAAAAAAGCACTAAATTTGCTCACTATTAGACTATTTCACTACTACCGAAAGCAGATTAGCCATGCCTGAAAGCAAAAAGTCGCTCACTTTCGCCATCTTCGGCAACACATATCAGAAAGAAAAAGCCGCGCATATTGCCACCGTGCTACATAGCATCATCAATATCGGGGGGCAGATTGTGATAGAAGAAACGTTTGCCAACTTTCTCCACCAAGTGGCCGACCTAAGTAATGTGGAACACTCCATTGCCTGCACCAACAACATTCTGGCCGATTTCGCTATCAGCATCGGCGGCGATGGCACGTTTCTAAACACCGCCCGGATGGTGGGCCATCGCCCCATGCCGCTTATTGGTATCAATACCGGCAGACTGGGATTTATCAGCGACCTCCTTCCGCAAGATACCGACCAATTCTTCCTGTGCCTGAAGGAAGGAAAATGCCATATAGAGGAGCGCTCACTTTTGCAGGTGAATAGCGAGGACGACCAAATAGACGGCACACCCGTGGCCCTCAACGAAATAGCTGTGCTCAAGCACGATAATTCATCAATGATCAATATTCAGGCAGACGTGGACGATGCTTATTTGGCCACATACATGGCCGACGGACTGATTGTGAGCACCCCCACGGGCTCCACGGGTTATTCCCTGAGCGTGGGCGGGCCTATCATCTCGCCAAACTCACACTCCATCGTATTGTCGCCCATTGCCGCCCACAGCCTCAGCGTGCGCCCCATTGTGCTCAACAATGATGTACACATCACCCTCCATATCCATTCGCGCAGCCATAATTTTATGATTGCCGTGGACGGACACAGTCAGAGCCTGCCAAACGATACCGTCCTCCACATCCAAACAGCGCCCTACCGCCTAAAGATTGTGAGGCCGCCCCACCATTCTTTCTTCGACACCCTGCGCAACAAACTCCTTTGGGGCGCAGACAAACGCTAACCCCGCCCCTCCCCGTCCTGCATAATGACACATAGCCACTCCATACGCCAAATAAGTCGCCTCGTTTGGGAAGGCATAAAAGCCAACCGCCTCCAGGCTCTCAACAACCTTGTGGCCGGCCTATTGATTGTGGCACTGGAATTTCTCTTTGTGTGGCTCACCAAACAGACTATCGACATCGCCACCCACCAAAGCCAGCTCATGCCCTTCCGCACGGTGGTAACCCTATTGGTGGGCACATTGTTACTGCAATTAGTCATCCGCGCTTGGCGCTCGTGGATAAATGCGATGCTCTCCATCAAGGCCGGCAACAAAATGCAGATGGATATGTTCGCCCACACCCTGCGCACCCCGTGGGCCGACCTCATGACCTTTCATAGCGGCGACATCATCAATCGCATAGAGAAGGATGTGAACGTTATCGTCTCGTTGGTAACCGACACACTGCCATCGTTTATCATCGTGTGCGTGCAATTTTGCGGCGCGTTCGCGTTCCTTTATTATATGGACAGCACGCTGGCCCTGTTTGTGGTGATTATCATTCCGTTCTTCCTTGTTATCGGCAAACTTTATGTGAAGAAGATGCGCAAGATTTCCCGCCAAATCCGCGATGCCGACAGTTTCTTGCAATCACAATACCAAGAAGGCATCACTAACCGCATCGTAATCAAGACTATCCGCGGCGCCACCGACGTAATCATTGGGCGGGTCAAACAAACACAGGATAAAATCGTCGCCCTCGTGCGCTATAGGGCACGATTCTCCGTGACCTCCAACACAATCATGAACCTTGGGTTCGCCACAGCCTACCTCTTCACCTTTATCTGGGGCACCTACCACCTTTCCATCGGCTTAATCACCTACGGCGCGCTGATTGCTTTTGTACAATTGGTGGGACAGATACAGCGGCCCGTCCGTTCGCTGGTTAATTTCATTCCGGATTTCATCAACGCCCTCACCTCCGGCGATCGTATCCTCCAAATCAAGCAGTTGGCGAAAGAAAAATCCGAAATGACCACCGAAAACGAGCCCACGCCCCCAAGCGCCCCTGCCAGCAAAGCCGCCACCGCCGCCTCGCCCGATAACAGCCCCGCTCCGCTCGGCAAAAAATCCGTTGCGCCCTGCCAAAAGTCCGCTCCGCTCGGCGTAAGAATAGACCACGTGAGTTTCTGCTATAATCAGGGGCGCCCAATCCTGCAGGATTTCAGTTATGATTTCGCTCCCGCCAGTCGTGTGGCCATAATGGGGCCCACCGGCCGCGGCAAGACCACGCTTGTCCGCCTCATGCTGGCTTTGCTGAAGCCCCAAGCAGGCAAGATAGAAATCTATGGCAAGGGATATAGACACGCCGTGGACGTTTCCACACGCCAGATGTTCGCCTATGTGCCGCAGGGCAACACGCTTTTCAGCGGAACCATCCGCTCCAACCTGCTCATCGCCGCCCCCAACGCCACCGATGCCCAACTATGGGATGCGCTCCGCATGGCAAAGGCAGATTTCGTAGAGCGATTGCAGGAGGGGCTCTCTTCGCCCTGCGGCGAGAAAGGCGTGGCTCTTTCGGAGGGGCAAGCCCAGCGTCTGTGCATCGCCCGCGCCCTGCTCGTGGGAGCTCCAATCCTCCTTTTGGACGAAGCCACCTCCGCCCTCGACAAACACACCGAGGCCGCCGTGCTCCAGAATATCACCTCGGCCCTGCCCCACACCACTATCATCTGTATCTCCCACCGTGAGCGCGTATTGGAATACTGCCCCACGATTCTTCACCTACATGCCAAAGAATAAACCGCTCCATCTTTCTGCTATGAAAAACATTCTCCTCCTTTCACTTATTATATTGGCTGCTGTCCGCCCTCTCACGGGGAACGCCGACAAGCGCGCCAACCTCCAATCGGCTCTTTCCAATTATTTCCGCAACATACTGACCGATACCATCGGCACCACCAACACCAACACGCCCCCACCCGCCAAAAACATAGCCCTCAACGACATAGACCACTGGCAAAACACAGTATGGCAGGTTTGGCGCGAGGTAAACACACAAACCGACAAGCAATCACTGGCAGCCCTCTGCCCGCTTCGCGATTCCGTGGCTCATTCGTGGCAACTGCCCGCCAATTTAGAGCCCAACGCCGTGATGAACTATTTCTACGGCACTAAAGGAGAAAAGCCCGCCAACGGGTGGCCGCTCTTTCTCTACCTCCACGGTTCCGGCCCCCGCGATCTGGAATGGCAATACGGTCGGTTGTGGGCTTTGCGCTTCCAAGACGCACCCTCAGCCTATTTCATTCCTCAAATCCCGCAAGAGGGCGCGTGGTATCGTTGGTGGCAGAAATCCAAACAGTGGGCATGGGAAAAGATGCTGCGCTTGGCCCTTTGCGGCGGCGACATCAATCCTTACCACATCTATATATTCGGGATTTCCGAGGGCGGGTATGGCAGTCAAAGGCTCGCCTCATTCTATGCCGACTATCTGGCGGGCGCCGGACCCATGGCCGGCGGCGAACCTCTCAAGAATGCACCGGCAGAAAACTGCTTTAACATAAAGTTTTCCCTGCTCACCGGAGCAAACGACGTCGGATTCTATCGCAACCGCCTCACGCGCTACACCCAGCAGGCCTTCGACTCACTGAAAGCCCTTTTCCCCTACGCTTACGAGGGCGATTCCCTTTTCTGCCACCGCATACAGCTTATTCCCGACCGCGGCCACCAGATTGATTACACCCTCACCACCCCTTGGCTGCGCCCCTATCAGCGCTACCCGTGGCCAAAAGCCCTGCTTTGGGAGGATTTCCCGATGGACGGCCGCCATCGCAAAGGTTTTTACAACCTACGCGTGGAACAGATGCCGAGCGCCGAGCAAGACACCACCCCTGAAACGGAACGCTGCATCAGATACGACATGGAAATCGCCCACAACACCGTCAATCTCACCATTCGGCAAGCCTATTACACCACCATCGAGAAAGACCCGATGTGGGGAATTGAACTGAAGTTCAATCGTTCTTATAAGCCCGCCACCAACGGGCGCATCCGCCTCTTTTTGGACAACCACCTTGTGGACTTGAGCCGCCCTGTCAAGGTGGTAGTGAATGGCAAAGAGGTATTCCACGGTCGCCTCAAGCCCAACCTCGCCGATCTCGCCCTCAGTTGCGCCACATTCTTCGATCCTCTCCGCCTTTACCCCGCCAGCGTGGTGATAGACCTAAAAAACTAATTGCATACGCAATATTTTGATTGAAGTAGGAGCGGAGGTAGCAGAATCCTCGCAACCTTTCGGTTTCGATTCGCGCTATTTTGCAATTTACTATAAGCAAAACAGGCGTTTCCCAAATTCTTGGCGGAATATTTCCAACATTTCTTTTTCATTTTCGCCTTTTTCATAAAACTTTCCCGAAAATTATTGTCGCGAAAAACAAGAAAGTTGTACTTTTGCATCGTGATTTATGCGGTAAATGGCGTTATGCCTTTCCGCCAATGAAAACGACATTGCCAAACAGTATCACCATGAATAGGCTCAACACCGTATTATCCACTATGTGCTCCAAGACCTTTGGCTCAAAGGCTTCTTGGCGCAAGTTGAGCGCTTCAGTTACCCACCCCCCACACAAACTAAATATTTAGTATTTAGCCCTCATAAGCAATTAGCTACCCCTCACCGTCTTGGCGCAGGGGAATTGCTCGTTATACATCCTTTTTCCTATCATTATAGTTTCAGAAAAGGGTTTGCTATTCATGCCCTAATCGGTATCATTTTACATTCATCCCTTAACTTTATAAAACGATAAAAACAAATCGATACCAAAACCTAGAACTTTTATCATAATGAAAAGAAATCTATTATTAAAGACCCAATTGGTACTTGTTGCCGCACTGATTTTTGTAGGTGCAGCTCAATTGAAGGCCGAGACAAAAGATGTCTCCACCTACAGCGAACTTCTGGCGGCCGTTAAAAATGTGCAAAGCGGCGACAATTCCAGCAAATCCAATACTTTCGCCATAACCATCGATGATGACATCACCGGCATCAACAGCGCGGAAACAAACGGCGGAAACAAAACCGATATTATCTACGACCTCCAGGGACGCCGCGTAGCCAACGCCACAAAGGGCCTGTATATCATCAATGGTAAGAAGGTATTAGTAAAATAACAGAGCCCAGATATTTCACAACGGCAAGAATATATTAGTTACCCAACAACAATAATTTATAAACTATGAATAAGGAAAATTATATCAAGCCAGCATTAAAGGCTTTCGAGGTAAAGAGCTCTCCTCTGTGTGGATCAGAAGTAGGCCCTGGCATTGGCTCCGATGACCAACAGTTAGACTCCAAGTCATTCAGCGGTGGCCTCATCGATGATGACTTTGAGACCAGCGACAGCGAGCCGGAGTATTAAATTATCGAGCCAAAATAAATTATTAAGGTTGCTTGTCAACGGGTGGGCGGCGCATTTAGGTGCGTGCGCCCACCTTTATTGTTTTTGCGTGGCGGCACAGAATTTGACACTGCTAAAACAAAAATAATTGGCGGCCGCTAAGACAAAAATGCGCAAGCGCAAACAATGTAAGGGCAGTTTTTCAGTGTGATAGATAGCTATTATAAACAAAAATCACTAACTTTGCCAATTTGATAAGGGGAGCGTAGATTTTTGCCCTCTCTGGCATAGGGATTTTCCCTCTCTGACACAGGGATTTATCCTCCCTAACATAGGGATGTGCCCTCATTGATACAGGAAATCACACCCCTTAACACCGCAATTTCGCAAAGAGACAACAATTTAGAAACTACAAAACATTTTTCATTGCTATGGCATTGATAGACAACATACCACAACTGATGGAGGAAATCAAATCCCTCCACGCACGCAACCAACAGGAAATAGAAGCCCTGCGCATAAAATATCTTAGTAAGAAAGGAGTGGTGCCCCAGTTGATGAACGAGTTTCGCGATGTGGCCAAAGAGCGCAAGAAAGAGCTCGGCATCAGCATCAACAACCTCAAACAGGAGGCACAGGCCCGCATACAGGCGCTGCGCGACCAAATCAACGAGCAGGAGGACGAGGCGCAGAAGCTCGACCTCACCCGCACCGCCTACCCCACCCCTCTTGGCACACGCCACCCCATCTCCCTTGTGCGCGATGAGATTATCGACATCTTCTCGCGCTTGGGATTCTGCTTAGCCGACGGCCCCGAAGTGGAAGACGACTGGCACGTGTTCTCCTCGATGAACTTCCCCGCCGACCACCCCGCCCGCGATATGCAGGACACCTTCTTTATTGAGGCGCACCCCGACATCATTCTGCGCACCCACACCTCCTCCGTGCAAAGCCGCGTGATGGAGAAGCAACAACCGCCCATCCGCGTTATCTGTCCGGGCCGCGTCTATCGCAACGAGACCATCAGCGCCCGCGCCCACTGCTTCTTCCATCAAGTGGAGGGCCTGTATGTGGACGAGCATGTGTCTTTCACCGACCTCAAGCAGGTGCTCCTCCTGTTTGCGCAGGAAATGTTTGGCAAAGACACTAAAATACGCCTGCGCCCCTCTTATTTTCCCTTCACCGAGCCTTCGGCCGAGATGGACATCAGTTGTAATATCTGCGGCGGCGTAGGTTGCAGTTTCTGCAAGCAGACCGGCTGGGTGGAAATCCTCGGTTGCGGAATGGTAGACCCAGCCGTGTTGGACGCAAACGGCATCGACTCCACCAAATACACGGGCTACGCTTTCGGAATGGGCGTGGAGCGCATCGCCAACCTGAAATATCAGGTAGACGACCTTCGCCTCTTCTCCCAAAACGACCGCCGCTTCCTCGAAGAATTTGTTGCGGCCAACTAATCTGGGTATAGCAATCCTTTTGTTGGTCAATTCTGAATGTAAAAACACAAGAGATTGGACTAATCTGTTTTGCACGACAGCTTAGTCCAATCTCTTTTTTTGTAAATAAGCAAGACAGCGATTTTAGAAATGAGAATAATTCTGATTGAAGTAGGGCGCACCACCTCCGCCACGTTGGAAAGCATGATAGACGAGTACGTAAAGCGCAGTAAGCGGTTTATGCCGATAGAGGTAGTGGTCATTCCCGAACTGAAAAACACGCGCTCACTCTCTATCGACCAGCAAAAAGAGCGTGAGGGCGAAGCCATTCTCTCCCGCCTGCAAAATTCCGACCGCGTAGTCCTGCTTGATGAAAAGGGGCAGGAGTTTACCTCCGTGAAATTTGCAGAATATCTGCAGACAATCGCGTCGGGAAGCGGGGCTGGGCGTCTGGTCTTTGTTATTGGTGGGCCTTACGGATTCTCGCCCGCAGTTTATGAAAGGGGCAAAGAGCGCATCTCACTTTCAAAGATGACATTCTCCCACCAAATGATACGCCTCCTTTTCGTGGAGCAATATTATCGCGCCCTTACCATTATCCACCACCTCCCATATCACCACGAATAACACAATAAATAGGAGAAACTTGAAAAAAGGCCGCTATTTGTAATTATTGGTGTCCAGTAAGACAAGAAAGTACTTGTATTAAGTATATATGATCGGATACGCAGCTACTCAATCAATACATTTCGCGTAAGTAATGACTTTTCTACAGTCTCGATTTATACTTGGCCACAAAATAATCCCCCACTATTTTTTATAAAATCACATCTTAGACGAGGGACATGCGTAGAAAAGTCAAAAAATGTCTTATACTGAAAATCGTTGACACATTTGAGAACTCCAAAACATTCAA
>CAZQVW010000094.1:0-9735 GCA_964596865.1 uncultured Bacteroidaceae bacterium | reverse complement strand
AAACCGTTTTCATTTTAACTCCCGTTTTGTCTGATGCTCAGATGAAGGAAGCGGTTGACAAGTTCAGGACTCTGCTTACAGATCGTGGCTCTGAGATTCTCTATGAGAACAATTGGGGCATGCGCAAGTTGGCGTATTCGATCAACAAGAAGTCGTCGGGCTTCTATCACGAGTTCGGCTTTAAGGCAGAGCCTACGGTAATCGCCAAGTTGGAGACAGAATTTCGCCGCGACGAGCGCATCTTGCGCTACCTCACGGTAAGAATGGAGAAATACGCCGCAGCCTATGCTGCCAAGCGTCAGTCGCTTAAGAAGAAAGAGGAGGAATAATATTATGGCAGCAGAACAGAAAAACGAGATTCGTTATCTCAACGCGCCGTCTATCGACGTCAAGAAAAAGAAATACTGCCGCTTCAAGAAGAGCGGTATCAAGTATATCGACTATAAGGATCCCGAGTTCCTTAAGAAGTTCCTCAACGAGCAAGGCCGCATCCTGCCCCGCAGAATCACCGGCACTTCCTTGAAGTATCAGCGCAAGGTGGCCCAGGCCGTGAAGCGCGCACGCCATCTGGCTTTGCTCCCATTTGTAACCGATTTGATGAAATAAGGAGGCACGGCTATGGAAATCATACTGAAAGAAGATATTATCGGCTTGGGATTCAAGAACGATATAGTGAAGGTGAAGAACGGCTATGCCAACAACTATCTGTTGCCTACCGGCAAGGCCATCCTCGCCAGCGAGAGCGCAAAGAAAATATTGGCTGAAAATCTGAAGCAGCAGGCTCATAAGCTGCAGAAGATTAAGGAAGACGCCGAAGCTCTGGGCAAGAAGATCGAGAGCGTGGAGAAGCTCATCATCCCAATGAAGGTGAGCGCCACCGGCACCATCTATGGTTCCGTTACCAACGTGCAGATTGCCGACGGACTGAGAGAGAAGGGCATCGATGTAGACAGGAAGAAGATTGTAGTGGGCGAAGTGAAGAGCGTTGGCTCTTATCAGGCTCATGTACACCTCCACAAAGAGGTTACTGCCACTGTAAACTTCGACGTAGTGGCTGAGGGCGAGGAAGCTCCCGCCCAGACTCCTGCCGAGACCGAGGCTCCTGCCACCGAAGCACCCGCCGCTCCTGCCGTAGAAGAAGCTACCGCCGCTCCCGCTACGGAGGAAGCTCCCGCTACTGAAGCTCCTGCCGAGGAAGCTCCCGCAGCCGAGCCCGCACCGGAAGCCTAAGCGCTTACTAAACCCCATACATACAGTCCCTGCTCCCATCTTATTAATGATGGGCGCAGGGATTTTGCGTTATTCCACGCCAAAGACACTTCATCACACGCCGGAAACGCTCTGCTACACGCCTAAAACCCACACCATTTGCCAAAATCAAGATTAATTCGTAACTTTGCAAGCAACAAGTCCCTCCTCCTAATTACTTTTATCTATGACAAACAGATTTAAGTACATACAAACAGCCCTTAATATTGTGGCAGGCCTTATCTTTTTGGCAATATCCCAAACCACTAACGCCAAAACAAAATTCACATACACCACGCACAACTCTCCCGCCACCTCCACCGCACCATCAACCATCGATTCCGCACAGCAGGTGAACATCGCTTTCATCGGCAACTCCATTACCTACGGCGCCACCCTCCCAGACCCCACCACCCAGTGCCCGCCGCGCCGCGTGCAGGAGATTTTGCAGAGCCATGGCCTCACGGTAGACTATATCAACTGCGCCGTAAGCGGTTATACCACATTCCATTTCCTCCCTTCCGGCACACGCCACGCCTATGTGGTGGACGCCATTAAAAAATTGAGCAAAAACCCGGGCAAACTGTTTGTGCTCATCATGCTGGGCACCAACGACTCGGCCGAGAGCGGTACACTCGGCGCGCCGGTGAGCACCACCACCTATTACAACAACATGAAAACCATTGTGGACGATATTTTCGCCTACAACGAGGAGGCCAACGTCATCCTTAACTACCCCATCTGGTATAGCCCCAACACTCATAACGGTGCCACCTATCTGCAGGGCGGCCTCAACCGCTTGAAATCCTATCACCCCGTGATAGACTCCCTCGCAAACTACTATCAGACGCAGACCGCGCACCATGTCTATACCGGCAACAAGGAGGCCTACTCGTTCTTTGAGGATAACACCGCCTATCTCACAGCCGAAGGCGGATACAGCGGCACTTTCTATCTCCACCCCAACGCCGAGGGTGCCAAGCGGCTGGCCTCGTTCTGGGCGGGCAGTATCCTCCAAATCCTTTCCAACACCCCCACCACGGACAACAGCAAGAAAGGCTACGCCCCGCTGAATTCCGCAACCCTGCCGCCCCTTTCGGGCTCATTGGGCGTAAAAAACAAAAAGTAGTTCGCACATATTTCGTAAAGAACAAACAGAAATGACTATGAAAATAAGAAACCTGTTTTTTATATTGCTGATGCTGGCGTTCACGCCCGCAACAATTGCCCAGCACTCCCCCACTTCGCAAAAGAAAGTCGCCACTTCCCAGAAGAAAATCACTGCCAGCAAATCGGCTTCGCGGCCTGCCAACAGTGCTGCGGCCCAGCGCCCGCAATCAACGCAGAAAAAGCCCCTCACCGCCGCGCAAAAAGCGCAGGCCCAGCGCGCAGCTGCTCGCCAAAGGACCGCACGCCAACAAGCTGCCCGCGCACAAGTGGAAGCGCAATACAAAGAAGTGGCCTATACCATCACTGGGCGCGCCCACGGCTACCCAGAAGACGAGTGGGTGAAGCTGTGCGAGCCCGGCACCAAAGGATTGCAGACCATCGACTCCGTAAAACTCAGCGGCGAGGACTTCTCCTTTGAGGGCAAGACGCTGAGCATTCCCAAAATGGCATATATCGTGATGGGCGAGGGCGCTACTAAAACCCTTGTGGAATTGTTTTTGGAAAAAGGCGATATAAATGTAGACATCACTGCCGCAAAGCGCATAGACAAGGTCTCCGGCACGCCAAACAACAATATCTATTCCCCCTATCGCGACAGCATCAACCTCGTCTACACCGACCTTTACAACTGTATCCGCGAAACTTACAAACCATCCACCAGCAAAGAAGACAAGGAAGCCTATCAGCTCGGTGCCGACTCGATGCGCAGAAAACTTATTACCGTAACATACGATTTTGCATCGCGCAATCTCAACAACTGGGTAGGCCTTTATCTCTTTGGCCAGTATTATAAGCACTTTTCCCTCCAGCAAGACCGCCGCCTCCTTTCCCTCGTGCCAAAGAAATACGCCACCCTGCCCATTATCGCCGAAATCCGAAAGCATTGCAAGTAACAAAGAGGGATTTATCCTGAATAACCTCCTAAACAAAAGATAAAGGAGTTTGTTTTCCACAAAACACACCTTCGTGGTTGCACAAAAACGCCACTCCTTCACAGCAAAGATTACGTTTATCGCTCTGGTAATTCAGAAATTACCCAAAGATTTAACCCCAATCGGTCATTTGGCTATTTTAGTATTGATTTTACCATATTTCTGATGATCGTTATTTAGAAATATTGCGATGTAAGCTATTAACGTGCACCCGCTTGCGCACTTGACCACAACATATATAATTTTCTAACGGCCGCTTTAGATTAAAATTTCGCGCATTTTCTGCTCATTTTAAATGATATTTGTAATTTTGCCGTACAAAGTAAAGTTAGGATTAAGCCCGGAATAAAGGGTTAAGACTAAACATAGTTATTGTTATGGCAATAGGCAACACATTCTCCTTCTACTCCATTCCGGAGCTGATACACATTCTGGGTAATCGATTCAAAGATTACCGCCTACGCGCAGGCATGACACAGAAAGAAGTGTCGGAAAAGACCGGCGTATCCACAGTTACCATTTACAAGTTTGAAAACGGGATTGCCAGCAACATATCTTTGGGCACATTCCTCTTGCTGCTAAAAGCAATAGATTGGATTGACAGTATCGACACATTAATGCCCGAACTGCCGCCATCGCCATACACCAATGAGACTAAGCCAAAAATTAACCAGCGCGCAAGAAACAAAAGACAATGATTAATACCGTTATCGTCCGTATTTGGGGCCAAGAAGTTGGGCGGTTAATGTGGGATCACTTGCGCCATCTTTCCTATTTCACCTTCAATCCGGATTTTCTTCAATCCGGATTGGATATTGCTCCTTTGACCGCATCCATAAATGAAAAGCGTAGCCGTTTTCCTATATATGGGGATTCCGAAAGGATATATCAAAAGCTACCAACATTTCTTGCCGATTCATTACCGGACGATTGGGGAAATCGCATCTTCGACATGTGGCGGAAAGAGCAGAAAATTTCCACATCAGACATCACCCCTTTGGACAAACTCTCCTTCATCGGCAAACGAGGCATGGGAGCATTTGAGTTTGAACCGGAAGCAAAAAGCCTGACATCGAAAGAATCAATCAACATTGCCGCCCTGGTGGATTTGGCCCAAAAGATTTTTACCGAAAGAGAAGATATAAAAATCAGACCGGAAGAATCATTGACCATGCAATCGCTGATAGCCGTGGGGTCTTCTGCAGGCGGGCGCCAGCCAAAGGCGATTGTAGCTATTAATCAAAAGACAGGCGAAATACGTTCCGGACAAGTAGCTGGACTGGAGGGCTATGAATACTACATCATGAAGTTTGGCGATGAGGCGCGCTCGTCCGCCGAATTGGAACAGGCATATTACCTCATGGCAAAGGCTTCAGGAATAAACATGATGCCTTCGCACCTTCTCAACATAGAAGGGAGAAATCATTTCATCACCCAAAGATTTGACCGTAAGGACGGAAATAAACTACACACTCAGACATTGGCCGCCATGATGCCGGGAGCAAACAGTTATGAAGAGCTGATGCTTGTGTGTAGACAATTGGGATTATTAGAGCCTGCGCAGACAGAAATCTTCCGTAGGATGGCATTTAATGTACTCGCCAACAATACAGACGATCACAACAAAAATTTCTCATTCGTTATGGACAGAGAGGGGCATTGGCAACTTTCGCCAGCCTATGACATCACCTATATTTTCAACCTCGGCGGCTATTTGCCACAAGAAGAGCGCTGCATGACCGTAAACGGGAAACTGGCAGACATAACAAAAGAAGACGTACTAATGGTGGCAAGAGAAAATGGTATCCGCCGTCCGGAGGCTATCATAAGACAGGTTGCCAACGCCGTTGCGTCTTTTCGCCACTATGCATCACAATGCGGAGTGAAAGACGAATGGACAAACCGCATAGAAAAGAGATTATACGACCAGCTCTTGTCCTGGGGATTCATACAAGAGACAACGACAGCAAATCAGCGGCTCTTTATTGACGGGCATTTCATTTCAGACATACAATTGGAAGAAGCATACCGTGGCAATTATCACCTACAAGCGTTGGTGGATGGCAAGGCATACAGATATATAATCAGAAAAGGAACGCCGGAACATAATTCCATCAGCGCCATCGGGCTTACCAACATAGACAGAGAGTATTTGCAGAACCTCGTAAAGGCTTACATCTTGCCAAAATGCAAAAGAGAATAATCCTTTGCGTTTGCATTCTCCAGACATTTTGATTAATGCAGCGACGCCACATTTATTGTGGTTTTTATAGCGAAATAACACGGACATTCTGTCTTTCTGAAGCAATATTGGGCGTTTGCCGCAAAATTTCGGGTGAAGAAAGTATCTGATTTCTGCAGGAATGTGTATCTTCGCCAATAAATTAAATAATTTAATTAGATTACGCGATAAGTTCTTTCTATTAACACAAAATTTCGTTCAACAAATTAGTATTTCATTTCGTTATGTCATCATTGATGATTGCCCCGTCGTTGCTCTCGGCGGATTTCGGCCATTTGGAGCGCGATATTCTTATGTTAAATCAAAGTAACGCCGATTGGTATCACCTCGATGTGATGGACGGCGTCTTTGTTCCCAATATTTCGTTTGGCTTTCCGGTGATGCAGGCCATGGCTAAGGCGGCCAAAAAGCCGCTGGATGTGCATCTTATGATTGTGGAGCCGGAAAAGTTTGTGGATGAAGTAAAAGCCCTCGGTGCGCGAGTGATGAATGTGCACGTAGAGGCCACTACCCACCTCCATCGCCTGCTTTGCCGCATTCGCGAGGCAGGAATGCTTGCCGGCGTTACGCTCAATCCCTCCACGCCGCTTTGCATGGTGGAGGACGTGCTCGAAGTGTGCGATGTGGTGATGCTGATGAGCGTCAATCCAGGGTTTGCTGGCCAGAAATTCATTCCTCATACCTATGATAAGATCCGCCGCCTGCGCCAAATGATTGACGAGCGAGGCCTCAAGACCCTTATCGAAGTAGACGGGGGCGTGAATGTCCGCAACGCGCAGGAATTATCCCTGGCGGGAGCCGATGTGCTCGTGGCCGGCAGTGCAGTCTTCGGCGCCGCAGACCCAATAGCAGAGATAAACAAACTGAAAGGTGAATAGCCTATTGCGAGCCCCCTTTCTCCGGCTTTTTGAGGAGGCTCCAATTTTAAGAATACTGATTCCCTATGCCATTGGAGTGGCGGCGGGAGAGACAGACGCTGTGCCCGCAGGCATGGCGCCTGTCTTTTTCTGGGCCGCGACCCTCTTGTTGGTGGTCTACTTCGTCCTCATTTCCGCCAAACGCATTCGGCGCAACACCACGGGGCGCATCATGGCAGGGGCTATCCTGTTTGGCAGTATGCTGACAGCGGGCTACGGGGCCGACCTCGCCAGTCGCACGAGTGAGAGTGCGGAGTGGCCCACCACGAAGCGCGTCTGGCGCGGAGTGGTAATGGAGCAACCGCGCTCCACCCACAAGACATGGGCGCTCACCCTCCGCCTCGATTCCGCCGGTCATGGCCGCAAAGTTTTGGTAAGTATATGGAAAGACCGTGTGGCCGCGCCGCCTCATGTGGGACAAGCCGTAGGAGTGCACTGCCAAATAAAGCGCCCTAATAATATCGCCGCGAAAACAAGCAAAGACAAGAAGCGGCCCTTCGATTACGCCCGTTATCTCTTCCGCCACGGCTACACGGGGAGTGCCCTTGTCTTTGATAATCCCGAAATCTTAGCGCCCGCCACCGCCGACTCACTGATAAGCCACCTCCGATGGAACGAGCGTCTGGCAGTGAGGGCCAACATCTTGCGCCACCGGTTGGTGAGTCGCTACAGCCTCACGGGATTGCAGGGCGACGAGGCCGCTGTGTTGGGCGCTCTCACGTTAGGCGAGCGCAATTCCGTTAGTAGGAATACGCGCGATATATTCTCCCAAACGGGTGCCAGTCATATCTTGGCCCTATCCGGATTGCATTTAGGCATCCTCGTGTCGATTTTGATGCTCCTCTTACGCCCGATGAGATTGAACCGCAAAAGCCAATGGGCGTCTGTGGCCATGTGTATAGCACTGGTATGGGCGTTTGTGGTGCTCACCGGTGGCAGTGTGTCGATAGTGCGCAGCGCATTGATGCTCACCCTGATGCTACTCATCTCCATGCGCGGCGAAGGCTACACATCTATTAATAATGTGGTGATGGCGGCTTTATTGATATTGATTTGTTCGCCCCGCAGTTTGATGGACGTGGGCTTCCAACTGTCGTTTCTCTCTGTTTTCTTCATTCTCTATTTCCTACCCTACTATCAAGAATGGGCCGACACCATTCCCCACCGCTTTTGGCGCAGAGTGGCCGATTTTGTATTTATCACCGTAGTGGCGCAAGCGGCCACATCCCCTGTAGTAGCCTGCGTATTCGGGCGGTTGCCGATGTACTTTCTTCTCACCAACATCATTGTCATCCCCTGCGCCTATCTATTGTTGGCTGGCGCTATGTTATTCTTTACTCTCGGCTGGTGGGGCGCGGTGGCCGCCATTATTGCGAAAGGGTTAGGCTTAGTTACATTATTTATGACCTCCTCCTTGGAATGGATTGCCTCACTGCCGCTATCCTATATCAGAATCTCCCTACCCTCTTTGGCTTGCTGGGTGCTCTACCCCCTAATGTTCACCCTTTTCGCGCTCATTGTCTTCCGCCGCCCCCGCTACCTATTGTGGTCAGTGGCATTATTCGGTCTGTTTCTCACTTCTTTGATTTGGGGATAGCGGAGGAATGTGATTTGCTCGCGAAAAAACAATTTCCAAAACTCATCCAAACTGATAATACTCGCCTTGATATTCTGTTTGCCTCCCTTAAGGATCGGTATTGATGGTCTCCCATACTTGCTCCGGCTTAATAGTATAATAGCCGTGGACAAGCACGTGGCGCATCTTTTCTATAACATCACATTCCACCTCCGGATGACCGGCAAAAAGGCTTGTATTTTGGGAATCATATCCCCGGCATTCTTGGTCAACATCACAACTATTTTCCTATCAGTGACAAAGTAACTAAATCTTTTTGTTATTGACAAGATTTTCCTTTAGAAACCTTGGTTACATAATGAACTCCCACGCTATCGGTGGGGGCAAATCCCTAATCTTTGGGATAGAAATTACCACTATCGTGCGATAATCGGGGGAGAGCGAAAGTAGTAGTTTTGCAAACGATTTATAAACAGCGCCACGGCGCAGCAAAATGCGCGTCGGGCAACAAAAAGAAAGTGAGGCAACAATGAAAAAGATTGGAAGCACCGCAAAAAAATTAAACAGCAGCAGGAAAGTATCTTACTGCGGCAGAAAAGCATTAAGTATCAGCGCGAAAGCATTAGTAATAGCGGGCGTCTTGCTCGTGGCAACGATAGGAATGAGCAGTTGCGGCGGCAAGAAAGGCGGAAGCGTGAACGCTGACGGCGAACTGGAGGGGCAAATTTCCCTGTCCGGCGCCTTTGCGCTCTATCCATTGGCCGTGCAGTGGGCCAACGAGTTTCAGAAGCTGCATCCCAAGGTGAGAATCGACCTCTCGGCGGGCGGCGCCGGCAAAGGCATCACCGATGCTTTGGCCGATGTGGTGGATTTGGGCATGGTGAGCCGCGAATTAGCGCCCGAGGAGATAAGTAAGGGCGCTGTGGGCTTTGCTGTTACAAAAGACGCGGTAGTGCCCACTATCAACGCCAAGAACCCCAATCTCCAAGCCTTGCTCCAGCACGGCTTGACGCGCGATGCCGCCATAGGCCTATGGATTACCGGCACCGTGAAGACGTGGGGACAAGTGGGCGGCAACCAAAACACAACTCCCGTGGTGGTATACACGCGCAGCGATGCTTGCGGCGCTGCCGAGACATGGGCTCATTGGCTCGGCAAGAAGCAAGAAGACCTAAAGGGCACAGCTGTCTATGGCGACCCGGGCGTAGCGCAGGCCGTGCAGAAAGATGTGAACGGTATTGGCCTGAATAATATCGGTTACGCCTACGACCAAAAGACACTCAAGCCCAACCCGGGCATTCTGGTGTTGCCTATTGACGTAAACAACAACGGGCGCATCGATTCCGACGAGAATTTCTACGACACCAAGGACAAACTGACCGCAGCCATCGCCGATGGCAAATATCCTTCGCCGCCCGCCCGCGACCTCTACCTCGTTTCTCACGGCACTCCCACCGACCACGTGGTGGTGGCCTTCTTAAAATATGTGCTCACCGATGGGCAGAAAGCCGCTGCCCCACAGGGATATATTGCGTTGAGCAAGGATAAGCTCCAAAAGCAATTGGAGAAATTGAAATAAAGCGGACGGTTTAGGCGAGCGGCATTGCGCCGAAATCCACCGGCAGGCATTCCGAACCTGCCCCATCATAG
>CAZQVW010000093.1:0-9996 GCA_964596865.1 uncultured Bacteroidaceae bacterium | reverse complement strand
GTTATGGGTTGCTTAAGTTTGGCAATGAGGGTGCTTCCGTTTGGCAATGAGGGCGGTTCAGTCTGGCTTTGGGGTTGTGCCGGTTGCTTTCTCGAGAAGGAGGTGGGCTCGCTGGCGGTCGGATTTGGTGAGGGCGGTATTGCCTTGTCGCTGATAGATGTCGGCGCGCAGAAGGAGATGAGCGGCGTTGTTGGGGGCGAGGGTGATGGCTTGCGAGGCGTCGATAAGGGCGGCATCAAGGTGATTATCGGTCAATTCCATCTGTGCGCGCACTGCGTAGTAGGTGGCGTTTTGGGGAAAGCGTGTGATGAGCGAGGATATGTCTGTCATGGCTTGCTGGCTTTGCCCACGGCGATGCAGGATGACGGCTCTGCCCATCAGTGCATCGGGATGGAGAGGATTGAGTGTGAGCACAGATTGGAAATCTCTCAATGCCAATGAGTCGTTGCCCAACTGTTGGTGGGCGTAGCCGCGCAGGAAGATGGTGGCAGTGTCCTGCGGCGAATGGGAGAGATAGGTGCTGTAGTTTTTAACCGCTCCGGTATAATCGGCTCGCAAAAGATAGGCATCGCCCAATCGTTTCCTGCTTTTATATAATGTGGGGGCAATGCGCAATGAATGGGAAAACTGCTCCGCTGCTAATGAGGGGTCGTCCTCGGATAGGGCTATCTGGCCCAATTGGTAGTAGACCTCGGCGTTAGAGGGGTGGTTGGGCAAAAGGTCTATGGCTTCGCGGAAATAATGGGTGGCTGTGGCGAGGGAATCGCGCAATAGGGCTCTGTATGCAAGGGTAACATAGGATTGGTAGCGCGTCTGCTCGGCTTGAGTATAGAGCGTGCTGCCCTCGGGGGCGGCATCGGCTTTCTGCGATTCCACTTTCGGCTTTTTGCCGATGTTTACATTCGTCTGCGCGTGGGCTGTAGGCGTCGTTAGGCATAGTATCGCCGGAGTCATACACCATATTAATATAATAAGGATAGGTCTTATTTTAATAAGGAGAGCCGAGGATAAATTTATTTGAATGCGCGGGCAACTTTTATCGTGTGAGGATTTCATAATGACAGGGAAAGATAGCGTCTTATTTATGCAATGATATTCATCTTGATGATTTGTTTGCTAATACGGCGCAAAGGTATAGTTTTTTGCGCCCTATATAGAAAAGTGGGCGTTAATTTGTGTTGTTTAAGAATTAATTTGCTATCTTTGCAACGCAAATATGCGCTTGTTTACGGTGGAATACGTGCGCTTCGGCGTGCAGGTGGCCTCTCGTGCGAGTGCAGAGTGAATAATTCACGCGCAATCTTGGTAAATTTTGATAAAATAATCATTCAAACACTCACTATCAAATTAAAATCAACAAATGAAAAGATTTCTTGCAATGGCGATGGGCCTCGCGCTCGCGCTTTGTGTGATGGCCGATGATGTGGCTGTCTTTAATGGCTTGGTGGGCCGATTGCTGCCCAACCTGAAGACCCAAATCGTGGGTAAGCAGGTGTCAAAGAAGGGCGGAGGCGATTTCTTCCAGCTCTCCACCAACGGCGGTAAGCTCACTGTGGCCGGCAACAACGCCAACTCCATGGCTGTGGGCCTCAATTACTATCTCAAGTACTATTGCAACACCACCGTGTCGTGGTATGTGGACGATCATTTCGATGCTCCTAAGGCTATCGTGCCCGTGGAGGGCACTGTTACCATCGATGCCCGCGTGAAAAACCGCTTCTTCCTCAACTACTGCACCTTTGGCTACACTATGCCGTGGTGGAACTGGCAGGACTGGGAGCATTTCATCGACTGGATGGCGCTCAACGGCGTTAATCTGCCCTTGGCCATCACCGGTCAGGAGAGCATCTGGCGCAAGGTGTGGATGAAGATGGGCCTCACCGATGAGGAGACACGCTCTTACTTCACCGGCCCCGCCCACCTGCCCTGGCACCGCATGATGAACATCGACCGCTGGCCCGCACAGGAGGGCGCCCTCAAAGCAGTGCCCATGTCTTGGCTCAACGACCAGGAGGAACTCCAAAAGAAGATTGTGGCTCGCGAAAGAGAGTTTAATATGAAACCGGTATTGCCCGCTTTCGCCGGCCACGTGCCCGCAGAGCTGAAGAAATACTATCCCGATGCCAAGATCACCAAGATAGCTGCATGGAGCGGCTACTCCGATGAGTACGCTTGCTCTTATCTGGACCCGCAGGACAAGCTCTATGCCCAAATCCAGAAGCTCTTTATCCAAGAGGAAATCAAAACCTACGGCACCGACCACATCTATGGTCTCGACCTCTTCAATGAGCTGGAGCCGCCCTCGTATAAGAGTGATTATCTGGCTCGTCAGGGCAAACAGACCTTTGAGAACCTGAAGAAAGCCGACCCCAAAGCCGTTTGGCTCCAGATGACCTGGCTCTTCTACAACGAGTGGCGCGATTGGGGCGTGCGCGAGAATAAAGACGGCGATGTGGCTAAACCCGGAGAGCCCGGCGATTCCTGCGCCCGTATCCGCAAATACATCACTTCCTATCCCAAAGACCGCTCGCTCCTGCTCGACTATTATTGCGAGAACACCGAAATCTGGAAAAAGACCGACAAATACTACGGCGTGCCCTATATCTGGTGCTACCTCGGCAACTTTGGCGGCAACACCTCGCTTAGCGGTAACCTCGCCGAGGTGAACAAGCGCATCGAGAACACATTCCAGAACGGCGGCAAGAATTTCGTGGGTATCGGTTCCACCCTCGAGGGCTTCGACTGCAATCCTTTCATGTATGAGTTTGTTCTGGAAAAAGCCTGGAATATCGAGCAGACCAAGGACGTGGAATCCTGGATTAAGCACCTCGCCGATGAGCGCTCCGGTGTTCAGGACGAGAATATCCGCAAGGCATGGACTCTGTTGCTCAATTCCGTTTACACCGAGGCCGACCACCCGGGACAGTGCCCGCAGATCAATGTGCGCCCGTTCATGGCCGACAAGTGGGGCGAGAGCCAAAACAAATATCGCACCTACTATCGCAACACTTCCATCAAGTATGACAACAAAGACCTGCTCGATGCCATCGAATTGATGCTGAAGGGCAAGAGCAATGCCGCCAACTATAAATTCGATGTGGTCAATCTCACACGCCAGTTGCTCGGCAACTATTCCTTCGTCATCTTCTCTGCATACAAGAACGCCTACAACAAGAAGGACTTCAATGAAATGCAGCTTCAGGAGCGCCGTATGCTCGACCTCATGGAGGACGTAGACCGCCTGTGCGCCACCGAGAGGACATTCCTCATGGGCAAATGGATTGAGGAGGCTCGCGCCAAAGGCGGCAGCGACCCCACCGAGATTAAATACTATGAGCAGAACGCCCGCAACCTGCTCACCACTTGGGGAGAGAAGGCTCACCTGCTCAACGACTACGCTTCCCGCGAATGGAACGGACTGGTTGGCTCGTTCTACGCCCAGCGCTACAAACTCTTCTTCGCTGCTGTGAACAAGGCCATCATCGAGGGCAAGGAGTTCGGCAAAAAAGAAGAAGAGGAGGCTCAGAAGACCATCACCGACTATGAGGACATGTGGTGGAAGGATTGCATCGGCACTTTCCCCTCCACTCCTCAGGGCGACGGCATCGCTATCTCTCGCGAACTGGTGGCAAAATGGAAGCCGCTCATCATGGCCAATGGCGACACCAAGTTTAGGAAGAACAAGTAGATAAATAAGTAAGGGCAAGTACGCTTGTCCGGATTTTATTGGCGGTTTCGGTGATTATATCAAACTTATAATCATTGAAACCGCCATTATTTTTTTTTGATAGCACGATTGATTTCAATCATAGACGCTCTCTCATTGTAAACAGACTGTTTATTTATCGTAATAAGACGATATTTTTATCAACATAGACAATATTTTCACTACGCAAAACACAAATACAATTCTCCCACCATAAAATCTTTCAACAAATTATGAACATAAGGATAAAAATCTTACAAATTATTATTTCTGCAGCCTTGTTGGTGGCTCCCCTTTCCGCTATGGCGCAGAAGAATGTGGCCTATCAGGATAAGAATGTGCGTATATCCGTTGTTACAGAGGGATGTGTGCGCTTGGAATACAGTCCCACGGGGCGGTTTGTGAACGACAGTTCGCTTATCGCCGTCAATCGCAATTATCCTAAGGCGCAATACAAGGTGAAAACCGCTGGCACGGTGGTGGTGTCCACGCCCAAGCTCGTGCTGAGGTATAAAAAGGGCACGGGCAAGTTTACTGATAAAAATCTCTCCATCTGTTCGTCCAAAGAAAACAAGAGTATCACGCCGTTTCTCTGGAAGCCCGGAATGAAGGACGACAAAAATCTGAAAGGCACCAACCTAACTCTCGATCGATACAACGGAAACCTCTTTGATGACGACCCCAAGCAGCCGATGGTCTTAAATGACGGTTTGCTTTCCCGCAATGGGTGGACACTTATTGACGATTCCAAGAGCTATCTCTTCGATCATTCCGAATGGCCGTGGGTTACCACGCGCCAGGACGACGGCGAAGCGCAGGATTGGTATTTTATGGCATACGGCCACGACTATAAGCAGGCTCTTAAGGACTACACCGTCTTTGCCGGTCGCGTGCCTCTGCCCCCACGCTATGCTTTTGGCTATTGGTGGTCGCGCTATTGGACATATACCGACAATGAAATGCGCGAACTGGTGGATAATTTTCAGCGCTACGGCATTCCTCTCGATGTTTTGGTGATGGATATGGACTGGCATTACTCTGAAGCGGGCAAAGGCGGCTGGACCGGCTATTCTTTCAACACTCGCCTTTTTCCAGACCCCGCAGGATTCCTCCACTGGGTGAAAAGCCAAGATTTGGAGGTTACACTCAATCTCCATCCCGCGGGCGGAATTGCTCATTATGAGGATTGTTATCCCGCTATGGCCAGATGGATGGGCATCGACCCCGCTTCCAAGAAAGACATCCCGTGGGAAAGCTCAAACAAAAGGTTTATGACGGGGTGGTTTAACACCGTGCTCCATCCTTTGGAGAAGGCCGGTGTGGATTTTTGGTGGCCCGATTGGCAACAAGACCAATATGACGAGAAATTTCCCCACCTAAGCAATGTTTGGTGGATCAACTATACGCTCTTTTCCGACATGGAGCGCAATCGCAACACGCGCCCGCTCATTTATCACCGTTGGGGCGGATTGGGCAACCACCGTTATCAGATTGGTTTCTCCGGCGACACGTGGATTAGCTGGAAGAGTCTGGATTTCCAGCCCTATTTCAACCACACGGCCTCGAATGTGCTCTACGGATATTGGAGTCACGACATCGGCGGCCACGGTGGTTACGCCCATGGCAACCGTTTAGACCCCGAGCTCTACACCCGCTGGATGCAATTCGGCTCGCTCAGCCCAATTCTGCGCACTCATTGCATGAAGATGACCTCTTTGAATAAAGCCCCGTGGATGCTGGGCCCGAAATACAACAATATCGTTGCTGATGTCATCAACTATCGCTACAAGATGGCGCCCTATATCTACGCCTCCGCCCGCGAAACCTATGAAACCGGCATCTCTCTCTGCCGCCCGATGTATTACGATTACCCCGAGGCCTCTGAAGCCTATGATTCCCTCTACAGAAACCAATATATGTTTGGCGACAAGATGCTGGTGGCCCCCATCACCGCGCCCATGACTGACGGCGTGTCCGAAAAGCAAGTGTGGTTGCCCGCCGGCAACGATTGGTATGAGGTTTCCACCGGCACATTGCTTAAAGGCGGGCAATCGGTGAAGCGCAATTTCCATATTGATGAATATCCGCTCTATGTAAAGGCCGGTAGCATCATTCCGCTTTATGGCAAAGTCAAGAATCTGCGCAGCAACAGTGAACCGGTGAATATCACTGTCTACCCTGGAGATAAAGGCGATTTCTTAATGTATGAGGATAACGGCAATGACAAGGACTACGCCACCCAATACGCCACCACCACACTTTCCTCCGTTCGCAATGGCAATACGCTGACTGTCAAGATTGGCGCGCGCAAGGGTAGCTACAAGGATATGCCCGCCAATAGGCAGTTTACGGTACAGGTGGTGGCCAGTGCGGTGCCGCAAAGCGTTACTGTGAATGGCCGGAACGCCGATTTTACATACGACGGAAACAACCTCACCGTTTGCGTGGCCGTGCCACAGACAGACTGCTCCGTGGAGAAAGTTGTTACCCTCACATTCCCGCAGGACGCACTGGATGTGGCAGATGGCACCATCGGCCATTTCCGCCGTATCCATCAGAATATGATGGAGTGGAAGGAGAGGAATGCCGGTATCAACTTTAAGGATGCTTTGGGCACCATGGAATCCACCGGACTGGCTATTGGGTACAACCCCGACCAGTTTGTCGAGCGCATCAAAGCTTTCCGCGCCAATTATGCCAATCTGGAACAGGTACTGAAGGATCAGGGCCTCGACGAGGAGGGCATAAAGAAATTCCTTAGGGCCACGTATTAATGCTTGAATGATATAAGGCTATAGTTTAGTGAAATAATCTTGCGAAGTCATTAAAAAAGAGGGTGCTTCAGTATTCTGAAACGCCCTCTTTTCGCTTTATGCCAATTCCACCAACGATAAAATTGAGGTCTTCCACGATGCCTTTGCTCAAAATCAAGTATATCGTGCTCGCATATACCCGTTATGGCAACAATAAATGGACTTTTAAGGGATATTAATCTATGTGGGCATTGCGCCGAACAATGCCCACATAGATTAATAGGATTATGTTCATTAATAGGGCGTAGATAATCGCGGGGATGGCGATGATGTCGTTATTAAAAATGAAAGGACTGGACGCGATGGCGATGGCCTGCGCCGCATTCTGCATACCCACCTCAATGATGATGGTACGCTGCTCGCGTTTGTTGAGGCGGAGAAGTATGCACAGGATGATGGCACAGACCATAGCGCCCAGAATGAGGCAGGCGATACACGCGCCGAGGGTGCCGAAATGAGATATAATTGTGCGGTAGTGCTGAAGGAAAAAGATTGTGGCCAATAGTATCAAACAGGGGAACGCAATGCGCGAAAGCACGCGGTCGGCCTTCGCGGAAAAGTGAGGAAAAAGTTTCCTGCAGGCAACTCCCAATGCAATCGGCACCAACATCAGTATGATATTTTGGATTATCAAACTGCCCACAGGCAGGTGTACGGCCATGGCGCTATTTCCCACATACATAGCGCCCATCTGCATGATAAGGGGGATTGTAAAAAGGGTGATAACGCTGCTCAGCGCCGTCAGTGATACAGACAGAGCAACATCGCCGCCCGCCAGCATGGAAAAGATGTTAGACGAACTGCCGCCAGGACAGCAGGCAATCAGCAGCATGCCCACAAAGAATAGGGCGTCGAGCCGGAATGCCACAGCCAAAGCAAAGGCCAGTAGCGGGAGCACCACAATCTGGCCAATCAGTCCGGCTGCCACTGCGCGCGGCCTTTTTGCTATCAAATAAAAATCGCCCACTTTCAGTGTGAGCCCCAATTCAAACATCAATAGGGCTAATATGGGCAATACAATAAGAACAGGATTCATTTTCCAACAGTTTGTTTACAAAGTTTGTACTCTATGTAATTGTATACATGCTTATAAGACAGCAAAGTTAATCAAAATTAAAGAAAAGGCACTGTCTCGATTTGTATGTTTCAGTATAACAGGTCATCTTTACACAAAATAAGTATCGGAAACTGCCCAAAAATCTTTGTCAATAAGAGAAAAGAAAGTAATTTTGCAAAATCAGAATTGTTCAACAACTTCTTATAAACTTCAAAACTGATGACAACACCAATAACAAAGATTGTGGGTGGACGCGTGTTCACCCCGGGAGGCTGGATTAAGGACGGCACCGTTATTGTCAAGGACGGAAAAATCCAGGAAATAACGGAAGGTAACGTGGAAGTGCCAGATGCAGAGGTGATTGAGGCCAAGGGTATGATGGTAGTGCCCGGTGGCGTAGAGCTACATATCCACGGTGGTGGTGGACGCGACTTTATGGAGGGCACTGAGGACGCTTTCCGCACAGCCATTGCAGCGCACATGAAATACGGCACCACCTCTATTTATCCCACCCTCTCGTCCTCATCGCCCCAGATGATTAAGGACGCTCTGAAGACTTGTGAGAAAATGATGGCCGAAGACGGCTCTCCTATCTTGGGTCTCCACCTCGAGGGCCCATATTTCAACCCCAAGAAGGCCGGTGCGCAGATGCCCGAATACATCACTCCGCCCAAGCCGGAGGACTACGAGGATATTATCCTCCACACCACCGCCCTTCGCCGCTGGGACGAGGCGCCCGAACTGCCCGGCACCACCGAGTTCGGCCGTTTCTGCACTGAGCATGGTATCCTTTGCGCCATAGCCCACACCTGTGCTGAATATCCCGATGTGAAGCGCGCGTGGGATTGCGGTTTCCGCCACGCCACCCACTTCTATAACGCCATGCCAGGCTTTCATAATGTCCGCGAATTCAAACACGAGGGCACCGTGGAGAGCGTATATGTGTTCCCCGAGATGACGGTAGAGATGATTGCCGATGGAATCCATGTGCCGCCCACAATTCTGAAGATGATCCACATGATTAAGGGCGTGGAGCGCACGGCATTGATCACCGACGCCCTTGCTTGCTCGGCCAGCGACAGCAATACCGCTTTCGACCCGCGCGTAATCCTTGAGGACGGCGTCTGCAAGCTGGCTGACCGCTCAGCTTTGGCTGGGTCAATCGCCACAATGGACCGCCTAATCCGCACATGCGTACAAAAAGCTGACATCCCCGTGGAGGACGCCATCCGTATGTCCTCCGAGACGCCTGCACGCATCATGGGAGTACTGGATCGAAAGGGTACACTCGAAAAAGACAAGGACGCCGACATCTGTTTCTACGATGATGAGATTCAAATCCATTTCGTAATGCAGATGGGTAGGGTAGTGGTGCCGGTGGAATAGCCTCCGTCCCGCTATGCACCGCCTCGTAATCCAAGGAATTACTTCTATCCTTTGATTGGCGGCGGTTTCCCCGTTTGGGAAAAGATAAAAAACAACAGTAAGAACGAAAGTTTGTGAGCACAGTGCGCTTCCGAACTTTCGTTCTTAATTTTTGGCGGCGTAATCCGCGATTTTCATCGCAAACTTTGCAAAGAAAAACGCTACTTGCCACCTTTGCGCAGGAAAACGGTGGTCTACATGGCCTTTTATTTGTAATTTTGCGTTGAGAAAGAAATCACTAACGTATGCCCGAGACATCCAACACACTATTAGACAAGCTCAATGGATTGAGCGCCCGCCACGAAGAAATTGGCACTCTCATCACTGACCCCTCCGTCATCGCCGACCAAAAACGCTATGTGCGCCTCACTAAGGAATACAAGGAATTGGAAGACCTTATGGCCGCTCGCGATGAATACGCCAAACTGCTCGCCGACCTTCAGGAAGGCAAAGACTTGCTTATCAACGAGACCGACCCCGACATTAAAGAGATGGCCCGCGAACAGGTGAGCGACTGCGAGCAAAAGATTCCTCCTCTGGAGGATAAAATCAAACTGATGTTGGTGCCTAAGGACCCCGAGGACAGCAAAAACGTGGTGCTGGAAATCCGAGGGGGCACGGGAGGCGATGAGGCGGCTCTGTTCGCAGGCGATCTCTTCCGTATGTACACCAAATACTGTGAGCGCAAGGGTTGGAAACTGGAGGTGTCCAGTGAGAGCCCTGGTGCCGTGGGCGGATATAAAGAAATTATATGTTCGGTGAGCGGCACAGATGTCTATGGCACACTGAAGTATGAGAGCGGTGTCCATCGAGTGCAACGTGTCCCCGTAACAGAAACGCAGGGACGTGTCCACACCTCGGCAGCTACGGTGGCTGTGCTGCCCGAGGCCGAACCCTTTGATGTGGTTATTAACGAGGGTGAAATAAAATGGGACACCTTCCGCTCTTCTGGCGCCGGCGGTCAGAATGTGAACAAGGTGGAATCGGGCGTGCGG
>CAZQVW010000092.1:2421-9997 GCA_964596865.1 uncultured Bacteroidaceae bacterium | reverse complement strand
AACTAAACAGTACTGTTAACTTATTGTTACAGCACTGTGAACGCAAACTAACACGACATTTTTCCGCGTTTTTGCGCGAAATGATTCTGTAAGGCCGAAAATTTCCAGTCTTATCACGATTAAATTTCTTATTTACACTGCCAATATGGACACTTTGAGTCCAAATATTAATCTTTTGTCTTGTTTTATTTATCTTTTGTCTTGTTTTGTTTATCTTTTGCCTTGCACTATTAATCTTATGAGTGGCTATGTGAACATTCCGACCTCGAATGTGAACATTTTGGCGGTTGTTGTAAATAATCAAGGGATAGCGCCTACCTTTTTCGTGGTATCTTTTACCAGAATATCGTCTATTCACTAAAAAATGTTGTAAAATTTACGCTCATACGAAAAAATTGATTTATCTTTGCGGTGAATTTAATGAGTATTCCGGCAAACCTCAATCTTGTAAACCTAAATTCCAAACCGGCTAAAGACAGAACACCTTGCACATATCCTGATAATTCCTCGAATATGAAGACAAAATATGGTTATGGAGATGAAACATTTGTGAATGTCGCCATTTTGGTGGCAGATGTTGTGCTATTGAATATGTTAATGGCAGTGTTCTTCCTATTCGATTGCAAGTATATGCCCGAATATTTCCATTCGGCCACAAAGATTAGTGTGTTTGTGATGAATTTGTCGCTATTGATGGCTGAATACTACTTCCACACCATCGTTTATAAGCGCGTGATTCGTCCTGTACAAGTACTCCAAAACGTATTGAGACTAACGCTCGCCCAGGCCATATTAGCCGGAATAATTTTAAGGCTGTTGTTTATAAGCAATGGGTTATTCCGGTTTATCGTGATATTCTTTGTGGCTTATCTGCTGGTGATAATTGTGTCGCGATTCGCGGAAAGAACAGTGTTGGTAAAGTTAAGAATGAATGGTCACAATAATTCCAACGTATTGCTGGTGGGCCACGACCCCGCTATCCTCCATATTTATTATACCCTTATGCAAAGTCCGAGTACGGGCTACCGCGTTTTGGGCTATTACGCAGACAAGGAGATTGAGCACTGCCCTAAGGGGTTGAAATACTTGGGGAATGTCTCAAAGCTCAATGCCAAGATTCATGAAACAGATAACAAGCCTTTGGAAGTGCCTGCTGTAAACGAACTGTATTGCAGTTTGTCGCGCAAGGAGTCCGAGGAGATAAAGCGTATCGCCATAGCGTGCGATAGGAACCTCACTCTCTTCTTTTATGTGCCGAGGGTTTTCAAGGATTTCGGCGAGAGTCTGAAACCGCTCTTCCTGGGCAATCATGTGATTTACACAAACCACCTCTTGCCGCTGTTTAGAACGAGCAACAGGATAATTAAACGCGCGTTTGACATCGTGGTATCGCTGATTGTGTGTATCCTTCTGATTCCTATCTCAATAGTGATAGGTTTTCTCATCAAAATTCAAAGCCGTGGGCCGGTGTTCTTCAAGCAGGCGCGCACCGGTTTGGACGGAGAGACATTCTATTGCTATAAATACCGCTCAATGCACATGAATAAGGACGCCGATAAGGTGCAGGCCACCGAAGACGACCCGCGCAAGTTTCCGTTCGGCAATTTCATGCGCCGCTCAAATATAGACGAGCTCCCACAGTTTTTCAATGTGCTCAAGGGCGATATGAGCATCGTGGGACCGCGCCCCCACATGCTGCTGCATACCGATTTATATGGCAAACTGATAAATAATTACATGGTACGCCTGTTCTGCAAGCCCGGCATCACCGGTTGGGCGCAGGTAAACGGTTTCCGCGGCGAGACAAAAGATACGTCCGATATGGAAGGGCGCGTCAATTCCGACATTTGGTATATGGAGCACTGGACATTTTGGCTGGATATACGTATAATCCTGCTCACTGTAAAGAGTATATTCATCCACGATAAGCACGCGTATTAAATTCGTGCCACCTGTTTGCGGAGGGGGTGGGCATTGTCTCTGACAAGCCAAGCATAATCGCTGATAGGGTGGGGAGGACACCACCGGAAAATGGGGCGCCCCTACAATCAAAACAGGCATCATTGCTCTAAAAACGTACACTATACTAATTCTATGATTAAGAAATATATAAAAGACTTTGTTGTAGTAAGCAACGAGTGGCTTAATCCGCGCCATGTATTAATGAAACTGCGACCTGTGGACGGAGAATTGCCCCTGATGAAGCCTGGCCAGTTTGTGCAGGTGAGGGCCGATGGCGCCGAGGACACATTCCTGCGCCTGCCCATCTCAATCAATTTTGTGGAGAGGGAAAAGGGACTGCTTTGGCTTCTTATCCAAGCAGTGGGCGAGGGCACTCGCGCCCTGTCGCGCTTGCATGACGGCGACAACATGAATCTTGTTCTCCCGCTTGGCAACGGTTTCACCACCGACGGCCTTCAAGGGCGTATGCTGCTGGTGGGCGGTGGCGTGGGCACGGCTCCAATGCTCATGCTGGGGCAAGCGCTAAAAGAGCACGGCCACGATATTACGTTCCTGCTGGGTGCACGCACGGCCGATGCCGTGTTGGAGCGCAATCTCTTTGAAAATATCGCCCCCCTGCTCATCACCACCGAAGACGGCACCCTCGGCGAGCGCGGATTCGTAACCCAACACTCCGCTCTCCAATCCCAGCGCTTTGACCACATCTTTGTCTGCGGCCCTAAGCCCATGATGGTGGCCGTGGCGCGCTATGCCAAACAGACGGGTGTGGATTGCGAAGTCAGCCTTGAGAATATGATTGCGTGCGGACTGGGCGCCTGCCTTTGCTGCGTGGAAAAAACAGTAAAAGGCAATGTCTGCGTGTGTCAAGAAGGCCCTGTGTTTAACATAAATCAATTGACATGGCAAATCTAAGTGTTAATATCGCGGGCTTAGCATTAAGAAACCCCGTGCTCACCGCCAGTGGTACGTTTGGCTATGGCGTGGAATTTCAAGATTTTGTGGATTTCTCCAATCTGGGCGGTATCATCGTGAAAGGCACCACACTCACCCCGCGCGAGGGCAACGATTACCCCCGTATGGCCGAAACTTCGCAGGGGATGCTCAACTGTGTGGGCCTCCAAAACAAGGGCGCTCACTATTTCGCCGAACATATATATCCCCAAATCAAAGGGTTGGATACCCACGTTATCGTAAACGTCTCGGGCTCTTCGCCCCAGAATTATGCCGAGTGCGCCGCTGTCATCAATGAGTTGGATAATATCCCTGCCATCGAATTGAATATATCCTGCCCCAACGTAAAGGACGGCGGCATGGCGTTTGGCGTTACCTGTGAGGGCGCAGCATCGGTGGTAAAGGCCGTTCGCAAGACTTATCACAAGACTCTGATTGTAAAACTCTCGCCCAACGTAACTAATATCGCCGACATCGCTCGTGCTGTGGAAGCTGAGGGCGCAGACGCCGTTTCGCTCATCAATACTCTGATGGGAATGAAGATTGATATAGAGAAGCGACGCCCCTGCCTAAGTATCCGCACCGGCGGGCTCTCTGGTCCTGCCGTTAAGCCCGTGGCCGTGAGGATGGTAAACGATGTTTTCCATGCCGTCAGCATTCCAATTGTCGGCTTGGGCGGCATCATGACTGCGAAAGACGCCATTGAGTTCATGATGGTCGGAGCCAAGGGCGTGGAAGTAGGCACAGCCAATTTTATCGACCCTTCCGTAACGATGAAAATCGTGACTGGAATGAACGAATGGCTGGATAATCACGGTGTGAAGGACATAAACGAGATTGTGGGTGTGGTGTAAGACCAATAATAGTGCAACAACCAAGTCGGAATGATAGACAAATTGTCCATATTTGGCCAATTATGCTTGTTATTCTGATTGAGCAGATGTGATTTTTTGATAACTCTAAAAAAATTGCTAACTTTGCCGCTCGAAACCAAACAATCTTAAACAACAAAATAATGAAAGCATTTGTTTTCCCCGGCCAGGGCGCTCAATTCAGCGGTATGGGCAAAGACCTGTACGATTCCAACGCCACAGCCAAGAGCCTGTTTGATAAGGCCAACGAAATTCTCGGTTTTGAGATCACTAAGATAATGTTTGAAGGCACTGCCGACGAACTGAAGCAGACTAAGGTTACTCAGCCCGCCGTGTTCCTCCATTCGGTCATCAGCGCATTGGTGGCGCTGGAGGGCAATACTCCCGCTCCAGACATGGTGGGCGGCCACTCGCTGGGCGAGTTCTCGGCTTTGGTGATGGCAAATGCCCTTTCGTTTGAGGACGGCCTGACGCTGGTGAGCAAGCGTGCTCATGCCATGCAGAAAGCCTGCGAAGCTGCCCCCTCCACTATGGCTGCAATCATCGGTCTGGACGACAAGACCATCGAAGAGGTGTGTGCCTCCATCTCAAAGCCCGGCAATATCGTGGTGCCCGCCAATTATAACAACCCGGGCCAGTTGGTTATCTCCGGAAATATCGAGGCCATCGATGAGGCTTGCGAGCAACTGAAAGCCAAGGGCGCACGTCGCGCGCTCAAACTGCCTGTGGGCGGTGCTTTCCATTCGCCGCTGATGCAGCCGGCCAAGGACGAGCTCCAGCAGGCCATTGAGACCACCCAGTTCTCCGCGCCCAAGGTGCCCGTTTATCAGAATGTGGACGCCCTGCCCCACACTGACCCCAACGAAATCAAGACAAACCTCATCGCGCAGCTCACATCACCCGTGCGTTGGACCTATGAGGTGCAGAATATGGTGAAAGATGGTGCCACCGACTTCACCGAGTGTGGCCCGGGCAAGGCTCTGCAGGGCATGATTGCCAAGATCTGTAAGGGCAATGATGCCATCTCCATCCACGGATTGGAATAACCCCATATTGGATTAATTAAATCCGATTTTCTATATTTCCCTCACGCAGATTTCGCATCTGTGGCAGAAGTGCATAATACTTACTTCTGCTTTCACAGCGAAATCTGCGTGAGTTTTATTGCTGTAACACTGCTGTCGTCTGCTGTTTTCATTAAAAATGCGTATCTTTGCAATCAGATAGGCTTTAATAAGCAAAAGTAAAATAGAAAAGATGAGCAAGATCGTAATATATCAGGTGTTGGTAAGGTTATTTGACGCCACTAGAAATCAGACCGGCGGAAATTGGCCCGTGCGCAACGGAACCATAGACCAAAATGGCTGCGGAAAGATGAACAACTTCACCTTTAGCATCCTTAAACAGTTGCGCTCTGCGGGATTTACCCATATTTGGTATACGGGCCTGCTGGCCCACGCCACCCAGACAGACTATTCCAAATACGGAATCCGGCGCGACCACTGTGCAATGGTGAAAGGCAAAGCCGGTTCGCCCTATGCCATAAAAGATTATTACGACATCGACCCCGACCTCGCCTCTCAGCCCCACAAGCGCAAGGATGAGTTTTTGCAATTGGTGGAACGCACCCACAAGGCCGGCCTAAAAATGGTGATGGACTTTGTGCCCAACCACGTAGCTCGCCAGTATGCGGACAAATGTGTGGAGCAAAGTGCGGAGACTGCGGCAACAGACAGCGTTAATCAACATGTGGCATCGCCCTCGGCCAAAAGCAAAATTAAAAATCCTGATACAGTGGAAAGTTGGCGCCCTAAAGGTGTAAGAGCTCTTGGAGAAGACGACAATCCTCAGCAGGCCTTTTCGCCTACAAACAATTTCTATTATATCCCGGGCCAAAGACTGCAATGCCAATTTGATATGCAGGGAAGCGAAGCCGAACCTTACGTGGAATTTCCTGCCAAAGCCACAGGCAACGACTGTTTCAATGCTCGCCCCTCGCGCAATGATTGGTATGAGACTGTGAAACTCAATTACGGCGTGGATTATGTGGGCGGCGGGCGCAAGTATTTCAACCCCGTGCCCGATACGTGGTCTAAGATGCGCGACATTCTTTTGTTTTGGGCCGATAAGGGAGTAGACGCTTTCCGATGCGATATGGCGGAAATGGTGCCGGTGGAGTTCTGGGATTGGGCTATCAAGCAGGTGAAAGACCAATTCCCAAACGTAGAATTTATTGGCGAAGTATATAATCCCTCGCTCTACCGCGAATACATACACCACGGGCGTTTCGACTACCTCTATGACAAAGTAGGCCTCTACGACACATTGCGCTCTGTGATAAGAATGGAGCAATCGGCCTTTCAGATTACATCTTGCTGGCAAAGCGTGGACGATATTCGCCCCCACATGCTCTATTTCTTGGAAAACCACGATGAGCAGCGCGTGGCCAGTGATTTCTTTGCGGCAGAAGGAATGAAGGGCGTGCCCGCTATGGGCGTAATAATGCTTATGGGCAATAATCCGGCCATGATATATTTCTGCCAGATGCTGGGCGAAAGAGGCATGGACGAAGAAGGATTTAGTGGGCGCGACGGACGCACCTCTATCTTCGATTATTGGAGTGTGCCCACCATGCGGGGTTTGATTAAAAAGGGGCGTCTTGCGCTAATTAATTCCAATTCGGAGCAGCGCTCGCTTTTGAACAACTATTTTGGGCTTATTAAATTGGCCACCACCGAGAAGGCCTTCGCCGCTACAGGATTCTTCGACCTTATGTACGTCAATATGGATAATCCTCTGTTCGATAAGCACCGTATCTACGCCTTTTTCCGATTCCAAAAGGAAGATCGCGCTTTGGTGGTTTGCAATTTCTCGGATAATGACGGAGAAGCTATTGTTAATATCCCTGCTCACGCCTTGGAATATATGAAAATTGGCGACGGAATCTACCGCGTAGAATCTCTATTGGGCGACACGCCAAAATATCAGATAAATCTACAGGCAAATAATGACGCACAAATGAAAGTGAATCTAAAGCCTTGGGGCGTGAGTGTATTAAAGATACTTAATCATAAGCATTAATCTCCGGCACACCATAGACTTCTTGTGGTATGCCACCTAATTTAACAACAATAATTACAACAATAAGAATTATGACATTCAAAGATTTAGCACAGAGACGACGTAGCATCCGTTCCTTTACAGATGAACCTATCACAGAGTCTGAACGCCGAACACTTATGACGCCAGTCCTTATGTCGCCCACTGCCAAATGCTGTAGGGCGTGGGATTTTGTCTTGGTAGACAACAAAGACGACCTTCAATTCCTTTCAGAAAGCAAAGAAAGCGGAGCTCAACTGATAAAAGGCGCAGCTCTGGCTGTGATAGTGGCGGTAGACAAAGAAAAATCCGAAGCCTGGGTGGAAGACGGCAGCGTGGCCGCCACCATGATGATGCTCCAAGCCGAAGATATGGGCTTAGGGTCTTGCTGGGTGGAGATACGCGACCGTAAAAAGGCTGATGGAACTCCCTCCGAGGACATTATTCGCAATCGGTTTAATATTCCGGAGCGTTACGGCGTGCTATGCGTGGTTGCTATTGGGCACAAAGCTCAAGAAAGGAAGCTCCAGAATGAAGACAAACTCCTTTGGGAGCAAGTACACACGGGAAAATTTTAAGATGTTTCGATGATGCGTTCTGATTACGTGTTCAGATTTATATGATTGCGGAAAAGAACGGCCTATATCTCACAAAGAGCATCACGTGTCTCATAAAGGACGCAACATATCTCA
>CAZQVW010000092.1:0-2321 GCA_964596865.1 uncultured Bacteroidaceae bacterium | reverse complement strand
GGCCTATATCTCACAAAGAGCATCACGTGTCTCATAAAGGACGCAACATATCTCATAAAAAATATCACGTGTCCCGTAAAGGACGGTCCGCACCTAATAAAGAACACTACGTACCTCATAAAGGACGCTATGTATCTCATAAAGAACAACACGTATCTCATAGAGAAATAGACAAATAATCGTTATCTCGTAGATATTAACCGCAAAAATCATGAAATTGGGCATTTTGGGCGCCGGTAGGGTGGGGACACACCTTTGCCACGCTTTTGTGGGGGTAGGTCACGAAGTTACTATTTGGAATAGAAGCCTTGCTTCGGCCAATCAGTTGGCTTTGGAGACAGGTTGCTCCGTTGCGGAAACGATGGGCGACCTACCCATGGATGCCGATGCGTATCTTATCTGCGTGAAGGACGATGCAATAGACACCGTGGCGGATGATTTTTCGCGTATCTTCGGAGAGCGGAAAGGTGTGGTGGCTCATACGGCCGGTAGCAAACCTTTAAGTGTGCTGAAGGACAAATTCTCAAGAGTGGGCGTCCTTTATCCGATGCAAACATTCAGTAAGGAAAAAAGTCTGGATTACAGTAAAATCCCTTTCTTTGTGGAAGAAAATGACGAAGACGAGAATATACTTAAACCCTTGGCAAGCAGTGTGAGCAATCATGTTTATAATCTCAATTCCGAGCAGAGGCGCTTTCTTCATTTAGCCAGTGTGTTTGCTTGCAACTTCTCAAACCACTGTTATACTCTGGCTTCCGACATTTTGGGGCGTATAGGCGTCCCGTTTTCAGTTTTGTTGCCCCTGATTCAGGAAACTGCGCAGAAAGTGAGTCATATTCCTCCACGCCAGGCGCAGACCGGTCCTGCCGCAAGGGGAGATATTTCCGTTGTTCAATGCCAGGCGCATCTGTTGGACTACGACAAAGACCTTCAGCGCATTTATGAATTAATGAGCCGCAGTATTATGAATGCCAACGGACATTGTCTTAATGATTCCACCTGCAATACAAATAATCCCGCCCGAACTTTTAATGAAGAGACCCGGACTTTTAATGATTCCGCCCGCACTTGCGTTAATTCTTCTACACATTTAGCAAATCAATCCCCAAAGCAAAAATGATAAACTACGATTTGAAAAAGATAAAGGCGCTGTTGTTTGACGTAGACGGCGTTCTTAGTTGCGAAACCATCCCTATGGACACCGCAGGCGTCCCGCTTAGGACTGTGAATATCAAAGACGGCTACGCCATTCAGTTGGCCTGCAAGTTGGGGCTCATTATCGGTATTATCACCGGCGGCAATAATCAACAGATAGTGAAACGCTATGAAGGACTGGGCGTGAAAGAGATACACCTTGGGGCAAAAGTAAAAGTAGAAGTGTACAAAGACTTGCTTAAGCGCCTTGGCTTGTCTGACGAGCAGGTGCTTTTCATGGGCGATGACATTCCCGATTATGAAGTTATGAAAATATGCGGAGTGCCATGCTGCCCAAAAGATGCAGCTCCCGAGATACAGGGCGTTTCGCTCTATGTCTCGCCCGTGGAAGGGGGGAGAGGGTGCGCCCGCGATGTGATAGAGCAGGTATTAAGGGCGCAAGGACTATGGAATTTGGATAAGATTGCTTTTGGATGGTGAAAAAAGAATTATTTGGCGGGGCAGAGTTTGTACTTATGAGCCAATCGCCGCGCAGAAAAGAGTTGTTGCAGAAGTTGGGGCTGCCTTTTCGCGCCATCAGTTCTGACGCAGTGGAGACGTATCCCAAAACCTTGCTGGGAAGCGAAATTCCCGTATTCCTTTCTCGTCTTAAAGCCAATTCATATCAGCCTGAAAATGACAACGGGCGTCTAATAGAATTAGGCCAAGCTAAAAAGTGCGCCTATCCTTGCATCATAGCTGCCGACACCATTGTTTGGGCTGAGAGCCAGGCTTTGGGCAAACCTAAAGATGCCGAAGATGCGCGCCGAATGCTACATATCCTAAGCGGCAACACTCATAAGGTGATTACGGGAGTAACGCTGAAGCGAGGCGAGAGCATTCGGAGCTTTTTTGAACAAACGGAAGTGGAGTTTTACCCTCTTACCGACAGTGAAATTGATTATTATATCTCCAATTTTCGTCCTTTCGACAAAGCCGGAGCCTATGGTATTCAGGAATGGATTGGAATGATAGGCGTAAAGAGAATTAGCGGCAGTTTTTATAACGTCATGGGGTTGCCTGTGGCTAGATTATATCACGAACTTTTAGATTTTCTTTTGTGAAAGGGGGCATAGACGGATATTTGTGCCATATATTATGCCCACGAATAAGGCCACAATTCTTAC
>CAZQVW010000091.1:0-10070 GCA_964596865.1 uncultured Bacteroidaceae bacterium | reverse complement strand
GTACAGCACGTTTCTCCCTTTCGGTGGACAATTACCCACATTTGTAGGTAAAGCCCCGCAGCGGGCAAATAAAAGGCCAAAAAGGGCGAACGCCCGTGATAGACGCCCGCCCTCAACAACAATCACCAAAAAAACAAAATGTTAAATTCTTTCCAAAGGTATGTATTCTTCTTCTTGCCCCGCGGTAACTCTCATTTTATTGGCCATACTCCGCAGCATATCATTATAGACGGCCAGCACCGCGCGGGTTGCGTCGGATAATTCTACGCCGCTTACATCATTCAAGTAGTAAATGTCGCTCGCCAACTCTAACAACTTTTTTCCCACTACTTGGCAGGCATCTTGCTCACTTTCGATTAAATCAAACTCGCAATTGTAGTACTCGGATAACTGTTTCATTTTTACAAACATTTAAGGGGTTAATTTTATGATATGGATTTTATTCTTATTGTCGGTTTTGCGGTATTGCGCGCAGCAGCAAAGGCCTCGGCGGCTTGTATGGCGTGGAACTCCTTGCCCGCTTTATCGTAGATTTTCATCGTCTTTATTTTCTTGTGGCCAGTGATTTGCATAATGGCAGCGTCGGGCACTTTTTCCTCAATGGCGAGAGTAACAAACGTACGGCGGGCAGTGTGCGGGGTAACCAGCTCCCAGCGGGGTTTTATGGCGTTACCGTCTTTGTCTCTCCGCCATAGTAGGCCGTTTTTGTCGCCTTGTAGCCCTCGTATTCTTGCGGCACGCAGCATTTTATAGTAACTGGATAACTCGCTTTCATTTAGCCCCTTATTAGCTTTCTTTGCCCGCAGCTCCTGCCAATGTATCTCCTCGTTTCTTTCCTTGATAGAGAGTGGCACGCTCACCTCCTCGCAGAGAGTGGGGCAAACCTCGGACAACTTTTGCATTATACGGCGCAAACCTTGGAAGAAATTTACGGCAGACTCGTTTAGAATTGTGCGGCGGGCAAGTATTACGCTAATCCTTTCATCTATGGAGAGCGGGATTATCACCCGTTCCTTTGTCTTTTTCTGCACCAATTCTATTGCCTGCCCGCCGTTGGATAGCGTGATAAGCATTTCGGGACTTATACGCGAGTAATCGGAATACCTTTGACCCGTCAAGACCCCTAACATAAAAGTATCCCGTCGTTGGGCGTCCTTGCCGTAGAGAGGTAGATTATAAAGGGCATCTATTTCCTCATTTGTTAGAGTAATCTTGGGGCGCGTGGTATTGTCGGACAATTGGCGCCATACTCGCAGGGAGACAGCGTTTTCGTTTACACCGTCGGCCGCAGCGCGATTGCATAACGCGCTCATTATACGGCAATTACAGTTTATAGTAGCATCTAATAAGCCCTCACCCCGCAGGTAGTTAGTGAACCCGTTGGCAAAAGGCTTGTCGATGTCGGCAAAGGTAAATTCTGCCGCATTTTCGCCCGCTATATTAATAAGGTAAGCGGTTAGATGTTTGCGCGCCGTCTTATACTTATCTATTGTTTGGGGTGCGAACACCTCGCCGCCGTTCTTTCTTTGCGCAGGAGCGTCTCCCGCCGCGTCTGTAATGAAACTATCAAGATAAGGTAGAACACGCCCCTTTGCGGCCTTATTTGCGTCCTGTTGCAGTTTCCTTGCGTCGTAATCCAATACAACTCGCAGAGTGTTATTGATTTCCTTGCTTGTCTTATTTTCTGCCACACAGTCGCGGATAGTAGCCGTCATAATGTTGGCCTTGTCGAGTATCTTTGCGCCGTCTGTACCGTTTCCACAGTATTTTAGTAAGTCTTTGCCGCAGTCGTTCCACTTTTCAACATTTACGGAAATAGGAGTCCTTATTAATAGGTTTCGCCCGTTCCTCGCGCAGCGCGTATATAGCACGGCTTCACCCTCGGTTTTGGTCGTTCGAATAAAAAATTTGGGTAACATGGTTTTTGTTTGTTTCGGTTTTCGTCTGCAAAGATAAGGAGATATTTTGACATGATACGGATTTGATACGGAATATTTGCCAAAAATCGCACTATTATGAAACATTAACGAAAATAAACACAACTATCAACCCACATAAAACACCTATATCACTGCATTTGCCCATAATATATCGTTACAGCATTTTCCTATATAATACTACTGTTTAGTTATTGTTACAGTACTGTTTAGTTATTGTTACAGTACTGTGAACGCAAACTATCGCGCACTTTTTTCGCCGCAGGTGGGCATTTATGGGGCGCAGAAGGCAAATTTCAAAATTTATTAAGCAATGATTTAGTCGATAGCGGCGGGTTTTACACCTGTCTGCGAAATGACTGAACAACATTCTGCAATTCATATAATTAATTAGTACGGCAAGCTGGATTAATTAGTACGGCAATATGGATTAATTAGTTCAGAAGGCTGTATTAATCAGTTCAGAAAGCTGGAAATAGGTATAAGACCTTCCCCCGCAGGCCTTGTTCTGGACAGTTTAAGCTGCACTATTTTTCTGCACAACGAGAAAAAAGAGGGGAAAATGCGAGAAAAAGAGGAGAAAATGTGGGCAAAGTAAATAAAAAGTGTTACTTTTGCAGCCGCTTATGCCCCTATTGGGCAAGCACAACATTATTAATTCACTTATAATTTTATGTACTTAGATTCTGAAAAGAAAAAGGAGATCTTTGGAACCTACGGAACGTCTAACACTGACACCGGCTCACCCGAAGCTCAGGTGGCATTGTTCTCATACCGTATTTCCCATCTGACGGAACACATGAAGGCTAACCGTAAAGATCATAGCACCGAAAGAGCCCTCACCCAGTTGGTTGGAAAGCGCCGCGCGCTGCTCAATTACCTCAAGAACAAGGACATTGAGCGCTACCGCGCCATCGTAAAGAAGCTCGGCTTGAGAAAATAAGCACGCCACTACTTCCAGCCTGCGGCCAAAGACTAAGCTCTAAAGACCGTAAGAAAGTTTGAAATCACGCTTAAGTCGCCGCCAAAACGGACTTAAGCGTGATTTTTCTCGCTTTATACGAGGTTTTCCTCGACACAAGCGTGGTTTGTCCGGTTATTGAAAGGCCGCAAATCTGCCCGTAGCCAACATATTTTCCATTATTTCAGCTTAAATCTAAACAAACCATATCAGATGAACAAGAACAGAATTCTTTTGCTCCTCATCCTTTTAGTGAGCGTCGGCATCGGTTGGGCCGACAACAACGTCTACACCATCTATCCCGTACCGCAGAAACAGACCGCGGGCAATGGCACCGCCACCTTCTCAAAGGAAGTTACTATCGTGGCTGACAGTATTATCGACAACGCCACCATCGAGCGCGCTCGCAGTGTGCTCACCGCCAACGGGCTTAACCCCAAGGTTGCCAACGCGCCCTCAGCCACAGAGTCCAACCTCTTTCTGGCTGTAGACAAATACACGGGCACTGCTCAGGCAACCGCAGATTCGCTCCACATAGACCGCAGTGTCCTAAGCACCCAAAACAAATACGACCGCCATATTGTCCTTCTCTACGGCGACAACGGAAACGCGCAATGCCTTATCCTCGGCGAAAGCGTGAACGCCACCTTCTTCGGACTGGCCTCGTTGGAACAGATGCTGGAGGCAGGCACCACCGACATGAAGACCGTCACCATCGAGGATTACGCCGACCAGCAAAGCCGCGGCCTCGTGGAGGGCTACTACGGCTACCCTTATAGCGTGGAGGTGAAAAAACAGCTCATGCACTTTATGATGCGCATGAAGATGAACACATATATGTATGGCGCCAAATCAGACCCCTACCACTCCAACTACTGGCAGAATCCTTACCCCACCTCGCTCACTGCCGAGCAGATACACAACGGCCTCCTCTCGCAGGACATGATGCGCGATGTGGCCAAGACCTCCGCCGAGACTAAAGTACACTTTATCTGGGCCATCCATCCGGGCGGCGCCTTTGTAACAGACAATAATATCGTAAACAAGATTATGAACAAGTTTACGAGCATGTATAGCCTGGGCGTGCGCCGCTTTGCTGTCTTTGTAGACGACGTGGGTGTGCCCGGTAACGAGGAAGGCTGCAAATCAAATGCCGACCACCTCACCGCCCTCCAAAATGCCATCGATGCCAAATGGAACTCCGACACCGCCAGAGCCGAAAACAGGGTGGAACCGCTGCATTTTGTGCCGCAGGTTTACGCCCTTAGCTTCACCGGCGAGGACAACCGCAAGCGCTTTTATCGTTATCTGGGCCAAACGCCTAAGAAAATCACAATCTACATCACCGGCAACGGTGTGTGGTCTGTGCCCAACGTAGACGACCTCAATACAGTGAAGGAAGAAATGGGCCGCGAGGCCGCATGGTGGTGGAACTACCCATGCAACGACAACGCCGACGGTCAGCTCTTCCTCTCCGACATGTATTACAACTTCTATGAGATGCCGCAGGTAAACGGTCAGGCTCGTCTGCCGTCGGCTCTGACAGGCGGTTTGGGCGTAGTGTCTAATCCCATGCAGGAGGGCATGGTGTCGCGCACTCCTCTGTTCTCTGTGGCCGATTACGCGTGGAACAACTCGGCTTTCAACAACGAAGCCTCCTGGCAGGCCAGTTTCAATTATACTATGGACACGCAGGGGAAAAGAGACGCCTATAAAGCTATCATTCCTTACCTGCGCTGGCACGACCCCGCCGAGATGCAATCGGCTGTAAACAATTATAAAAACCGCAACGCCTCCGCCTTCCTCACTCTGGCCGAGAAATTGCGCCCATCGGTGGATACCATTCTGGCTTTGCAGCATTCGCAAAGCGAAGCCGACCAATTGCTCTATAAAGACCTCTCACCGTGGATCAACAAACTGGACGCTATGCTGCGCGCCACCACAAATATGGCTCCCGCTATCTCGAGGAGCAACGACAACGCCACCCGCTGGGAGAGCTACGCCCGCACCGTGGCCCTGCTCGACAGCATCGAGACCGACAGTCTCTATACCGCATTTGCCCTTGAGGGAATGGGCAATCATATCAGTGTATCTCAAAGACAATCCCAGCCCTCACAGACATATCTATACCCGCTGATGAGCTGGCTCCGCAATTCCGCGTTGGAAAGCAGCATTCTCGGCACTGCCATAACCAAGAGCGCCCAGAAAATTGCCAGTACACAGGCGCAGCGCAACGCCCTGTCATTGCGCAACAATACTACATCCCTCTCCCTTAGCGCCTCCAGGCTCACCCTCGCGCAGGGCGAATATGTTGGTATCAGTCTGCCACAGGCCACCCGCCTCACCTCCACGGCCATCGCGGATACGCTGATTTACAAATACGATATTCTCTACAGCGACAACGGCAAGAAATGGAACGCCCTCTTATCAAAGGGATTGCCCGAGGACGCATTTGTGAAACACGTGATTCTCCTCAACAATTCCGGCATCACGCGCACACTTTCTCTCCCCCAAGGCGCATTTACCATCAATATGCCCGCGCTGTCTACGATTAGTAGTATTGAGATGCCGTCATCTACGGCGGGCGCCCAGTCCTCCGGCAACAAAGGCCTCTCCTATGCTATCGATGGCGACCCCGAAACATTCTTTGCTCCCAAACACGACCAAGTGGTGGGCGACAAATATACTGTCACCCTGGCCCAGCCCACTGACGTGCGCGATGTGCGCCTGTATTTCGGCACCACCAACGGCGACTATCTGGAGCAGGGCCGCATGGAAGTAAGCAGGGATGGCAGCAACTGGACATCGCTGAATCTGAAGGGCACGAATACCAAGTTGGCCGGCAATGCGCAGGCCACGCCCTACAACAACGAAATCAACTACCTCGATTTCGAGGGCAATGTAAAGAACGCAAAATATGTGCGCCTCAATGTAACCAAGATTCCTGGCAGGAAATGGCTACGCGTCTATGATTTCCAGATAAACCGCCAGTGGTATGTACAGCAATTTCTGCCGGCGGCCAGTTATGCAGACAGCACCGCCGCCACTGCCCTCTCCGACCGCCTGCCCTACACCAAGGCAGACAAAGCCGGCGACATCATCTACCATTTCCAGGACATGACCTACCCCAACACAGTAAATATCTACTGGAATCCAAGTGAATGGACGGCCGACGCTCCCGCCGTGGAAACCACTACCGACGGCATAACATGGACATCCGCCGGTCAGCTCACCGATGCCCTCACCACCGTTTCCATTGACAACGACGTCATCGCCCTGCGCCTGGCTGCGCAAGACAAGAATGCCGTCCTGCCTGTATACGAAATCTCCGAGGTAACCTCCTCCGAGACCGCCCCTATCACCGGTCTCAATAGCGTTAAGACCGCCGCCCCGTCCACAGCCGCTCCCCAGCCGGAATATAACCTTCACGGCCAGCGTGTGGATAAATCCTACAAGGGAATTGTGATTTCCAAAGGCCACAAGACAATAAGATAACAAGCCTTAGACAACAAACCGCTTGTCCTGAATAATTTACCCGCCCGAAAACCCGTCGTGCACCACCATTAGGCCACGCGGATTTTCGGGCGGAATTTTTTGATAGCTCCAAAAAGCCACCGGAGCGGCCCCGCATCGTTATTGGCAGAAACAAATCATGCGATTTTGACAAGCGGGGAAAACAGCAGGGGGCGCACTGATTGCCTAACACCTTATTAATAAGGCGGCAAATTGGTGGAATGGAAAGGAATGACTAACTTTGCACCCCAAATTTCACGTCAAAGAAAAATTCTTACCTCACTATGACAGACATCCGCAATATTGCAATCATTGCACACGTAGACCACGGCAAAACCACCTTGGTAGACAAGATGCTTTTGGCCGGCCACCTCTTTCGCGACAACAAACCCACCGGAACACTCATTCTTGACAACAACGATCTGGAGCGCGAACGAGGAATAACCATCCTGTCGAAAAATGTGAGCATCAATTATAAGGGCACAAAGATTAATATCATCGATACCCCGGGCCACTCCGATTTCGGCGGCGAGGTGGAGCGCGTTTTGAACATGGCCGATGGCTGCCTGCTGCTGGTGGACGCCTTTGAGGGGCCTATGCCCCAGACGCGCTTCGTGTTGGAAAAGGCACTGAAGATAGGATTAAAACCTATCGTGGTGGTGAACAAGGTGGATAAGCCCAACTGCCGCCCCGAGGAGGTGTACGAAATGGTTTTCGACCTCATGTTCTCCCTCGGCGCCAGTGAGGACCAGTTGGATTTCCCAGTGGTGTATGGTTCTGCCAAGCAGGGATGGATGGGCCCCGATTATAATACTCCCACTCAGGACATCACCTATCTTTTGGACAAGATTGTGGAGGTTATCCCCGCGCCGAAAAAGATAGAGGGCACAGTGCAGATGTTGATTACCTCGCTGGACTATTCCAGTTACACTGGCCGTATCGCCGTGGGGCGCGTCCACCGCGGCACGCTGAAGGACGGTATGCCTATCACCATTGCCCACCGCGATGGCTCAATGGAAAAAACACGCATCAAGGAGCTCCACACCTTTGAGGGCATGGGCCACAAGCGCACCGAGGAGGTGGAATGCGGCGACATCTGCTCAATCATAGGATTAGATAACTTTGAGATTGGCGACACCATCTGCGATTACGACAACCCCGAGCCCCTGCCGCCTATCAAGATAGACGAGCCCACGATGTCGATGCTTTTCACTATCAACGACTCACCCTTCTTCGGCAAAGAGGGAAAATTCTGCACCAGTAGGCAGATTGAGGAACGCCTGCAAAAGGAATTGCAAAGAAACCTCGCCCTTAGGGTGAGAAAGACCGACAGTTTCGACAGTTGGATTGTGAGCGGCCGCGGCGTGCTCCACCTCTCCGTATTGATAGAGACGATGCGTCGCGAAGGCTACGAGCTGCAGGTGGGCCAGCCGCAGGTGATATACAAGGAGATTGACGGCGTGAAATGCGAGCCCATCGAGGAATTGGAGATAAACGTGCCGGAGGATTTCAGTAGCAAGGTAATCGATATGATCACCAAGCGCAAGGGCGAGATTACCTCCATGGAAAATCAGGGCGACAGGGTGGCAATCCTGTTTGACATCCCCGCTCGCGGTATCATCGGATTGCGCACAAATATCCTCACCGCCACTCAGGGCGAAGCTATCATGGCCCACCGCTTCAAAGACTACCAGCCCTATAAGGGCGACATCACTCGTCGCGTCAATGGATCGATGGTGGCAATGGAGAGCGGCACTGTATACGCCTACGCTTTGGACAAACTGCAGGACAGGGGAAAATTCTTTGTGAGGCCCCAGCAGGAAGTATATGCCGGCCAGGTGGTGGGCGAGCACGTTCATGAAATCGACCTCGTGGTGAACGTAACGAAAATGAAGCAGCTCACCAACGTTCGCGCCAGCGGCACCGACGAGAAAGCCCATATCATCCCGCCGGTGGAGTTCTCGCTGGAGGAAGCACTGGAGTATATCAAAGAGGATGAGTATGTGGAGGTAACACCAAAGAGCATCCGCATGCGCAAAATCATCCTCGACCACACCAAGCGCAAGCGCGCCGACAGAACATAACCTCCTTGCTTTTTCCCACCCCTCGAATTAGCCACATCTCTCGGCATAACAACCTCTTATGAGAGGAAACGGAGAAAAAGCAATCTAAATCACACGAAAAGTCCCGTTGTTCTATACGAGCTACGGGGCTTTTTACTAAATTTGCCACAAAACTTGACAAATGAACTGCTTTATCAGTATAAATTCCAAGAACAAAGCCAAAAGAGACATCGATGCCCTAATGCGCGTGATGGGATATAAGAATCTCGCCATCAAAGGTGTGGGCAAAGGCCATGTGGAGACTTTTATCCGCAAGAGCCTAAGCATGATAAATCTCCTTTTGCGCCTACATAAAAGCGATATACTGATAATCCAATACCCGTTTAAGAAATTCTACACCTTGCAATGCCGCATTGCCCACCTCAAAGGCGCAAAGGTCATCACTCTTATCCACGACCTCGGCTCCTTTCGTAGGCGCAAGCTCACTGTGGAGCAAGAAATACACCGCCTTTCCCACACAGACTACATCATAGCCCATAATCCTAAAATGAAAGAGTGGATTATGGAGCAGGCCACTAAGTTTCTCCCGCATAAAGAAAGCAGAGACTTCTTTGAAAACAAAATCGGGTGCCTCAATATCTTTGATTATCTAAGCGAGGTGGAGCCGCATCTACACTCTGGCTCGCCCCACCACAATCATATCACCTATGCCGGCGGCCTCGGCGTAAGGAAAAATAGTTTTCTCTATCAAGCGGGGCAAGCGATGCCCTCTTGCCTTATCAATCTCTATGGTAGCGGCAACCTCAATCCCGCTCACTTTGCGCCAAACATACGTTATCATGGACATATAGAGTCAGATGATTTCATTCGCCAAGCGCAAGGCGATTGGGGGCTGGTATGGGATGGGGATTCAATAGAGGCGTGCTCCGGCATCTGGGGCACATATCTAAAATACAATAATCCTCACAAGACTTCGTTTTATATACGTGCGGGATTGCCCGTGATAGTGTGGAAAGAATCTGCCATGGCTCCGTTTGTAGAGAGCGAAGGCGTAGGCCTTTCGGTGAAAAGCCTGCGCGAGGTGGAAGAAAAGATTGCCGCCGTCAGCAATGAGCAGTATCAGCAAATATGCGCCAACGTCTTAAGGATGAGCCGCCAGCTGAACGAAGGCTATTATTTCCACAAAGCCATCAATGATGCGCTCCACACCATTCAGCATCAGTCCTAATTCAATCTAAATCATTATCGAGACAATAGCATGCCTATGCCTGTGAAAAAGAAATACGATTATCTGATTGTGGGCTCCGGCCTTTTTGGTGCTACTTTCGCATATATGGCACGACAACACGGGCGGCGATGCCTCGTGATAGACAAACGCCCTGTTATGGGCGGCAATATCCGATGCGAAAGGATTGAGGGCATCAATGTGCATTGCTATGGAGCGCATATCTTCCATACAGATAGTCGCCGCGTGTGGGATTTTGTCAATTCCATCGTTCCTTTTAACCGTTACACCAATTCGCCCATCGCCAATTTCCACGGCGAGCTCTATAATCTGCCCTTTAATATGAATACGTTCCACCAACTGTGGGGCGT
>CAZQVW010000090.1:0-10162 GCA_964596865.1 uncultured Bacteroidaceae bacterium | reverse complement strand
AGTACTGTTAACTTATTGTTACAGCACTGTGAACGCAAACTATCGCGCGATTTTTGGGGATTACGAGGCGATTTTCTGATTTTATGTCGGATATTTTGGGATTAAGACCTACTTTTTCTGTGCTTACATTGCATGAAAACGCAGGGCTCAAGAGAATTACGTTGTGTCGTTCAAAAACAAAAAGACTATGGTCGTACAAACAGCATGTTCTATGCTCAATAAACCCAAAGAAAAGGATACCTATAAAAAATGAGCCTTGTGAACGATAAAGATCACAAGGCTCATTTTTGTTTTTGTTTATAACTCAAAATCTCGTACCGCGAAAGCAATCTAATCTTCCGCTAAAATGCGGCGGGCATTGGCGATGCGTTCCGCGGTGGGGGCAGAAACGCCGTCAAGGGAATAAGGAATGCCCAACTTTTCGTATTTGAAGACGCCCATCGTGTGATAAGGCAAGACTTCTACTCGCTCTACGTTTTTTAGCGTGTCAATAAACTGGCGCAGTGAGTGAAGCCACTCGTCTTTGTCCGTTATATTTGGGACAAGAACGTGCCTAATCCACACCGGCACACCGCGCTCCGACAGATAGCGGGCGCAAGCTAAAACGTTGCGGTTGCTGTGCCCGGTAAGGCGGCGGTGCATGTCATCATCAATGTGCTTGAGGTCGAGCAGGATGGTGTCGGTAACTTCCAATAGCGCATCAAATTTTTCCATCCACTCCTTGTTGGCGGAATTGAAGATGGTGGCGGAGGTGTCGAGGCAGGTGTTGATGTTGCGCCGATGGGCTTCTGTAAATAGTTCTAAGAGAAAATCTATCTGCAGTAATGCCTCGCCGCCGCTTACAGTGATTCCGCCTTTGTCGCCCCAATAGCTGCGGTAGTGCTCTGCCTTGTCAAGGAGTTCGCTCACACTCATTTCCTCACCTCCTTTCAGGCTCCACGTGTCAGGATTGTGGCAATAAGCGCACCTGTTTGTGCAACCTTGAAAGAAGATGATGAAACGGATGCCCGGCCCGTCAAGGGTGCCGAACGTCTCTATGCTGTGGACGCGCCCTTTGAGCATAGCGGATTCTTGTCGGATTAAATTGAGTAGTGATTAGAAGGGAAAACCGCTTACTGCGGATAGTGGCCGGTAATTACAACCTTTCGTGAGCCGTGCGGGAGATAACATCCAATTGCTGCTCGCGGGTGAGGTCGATAAACTTCACAGCGTAGCCCGACACACGGATAGTGAAATTGGCGTACTCCGGCTTCTCGGGATGCTCCATAGCATCCTTCAGTTTGTCGATGCCAAAGACATTGACATTGAGGTGGTGAGCCCCCTGCGAGAAGTAGCCGTCCATCACGTTCACCAGAGTATTGGCTCTCTGCTCATCGTCTTTTCCGAGGGTGGAGGGACAGATGGTCTGGGTGTTGGAGATACCGTCCAAAGCATACTCGTATGGCAGTTTGGCCACGGAGTTAAGCGAAGCTAACAAGCCGTTTTTCTCTGCGCCGTAGCTGGGGTTGGCACCCGGAGCCAGTGGAGCACCGGCGGGGCGGCCATCGGGCATGTTGCTGGTGTATTTGCCATACACCACATTGGAGGTAATGGTGAGGATGGAGGTGGTGGGCTCGGAGTTGCGGTAGGTATGATAATGCTTAATCTTTTCGAGGAATGTCTTCAGCAACCATACGGCAATCTCATCGGCGCGCTCGTCATCATTGCCGTAGCGGGGGAAGTCGCCCTCGGTCTTGAAGCTAAGCGGGAAGCCGGTCTCGTCTCTTTCTATCGTAACATGAGCGTATTTGATAGCACTGATGGAATCCACCACGTGAGAGAAGCCGGCGATACCGGTGGCAAAGGTGCGGCGCACATCGGTGTCAATCAATGCCATCTCCAGCGACTCATAGAAATACTTGTCGTGCATATAATGGATAAGGTTGAGCGTCTTTACGTAGACGCCAGCCAGCCATTCCATCATCGCGTCGAAACGCGGCATAAACTCTTCATATTTGAGCACATCGCCCTCTATCGGGGTGTAGGCGGGGCCCACCTGCTCGCGGGTCTTGGAATCCACGCCACCGCTGATGGCGTAGGTGAGGCACTTGGCCAGATTTGCGCGAGCGCCGAAGAATTGCATTTCCTTGCCCGTCTGGGTGGCTGACACGCAGCAGCAGATGGAGTAGTCATCGCCCCAAACAGGACGCATCACATCGTCGTTCTCATACTGGATGGACGAGGTCTTTACGGAGATGTAAGCAGCGAAGCGCTTGAAGGCTTCCGGCAGGCGGGGACTGTAGAGCACGGTGAGGTTGGGCTCGGGCGACGGGCCCATATTTACCAGCGTATGGAGGAAGCGGTAGTCGCTACGGGTAACCATTGAGCGGCCATCTTGCCCCATACCGGCCACTTCCAATGTAGCCCAAACGGGGTCGCCGCTGAACAGTTCGTTGTATGAGGGGATGCGCGCGAACTTCACCATGCGGAATTTCATCACAAGGTGGTCGATAAGTTCCTGTGCCTCCTGCTCGGTGAGCAATCCGGCCTTCATATCGCGCTCAAAATAGATGTCAAGGAATGTGGAGATGCGGCCCACGGACATGGCGGCGCCGTTTTGTGTCTTCACTGCACCGAGGTAACCGAAATACAACCACTGCACGGCCTCTTTGGCGTTCTTGGCGGGCTTGGAGATGTCGAAACCATAGATTTCGGCCATCTTCTTCAGGTCCTTGAGGGCGCGAACTTGTTGGCTCACTTCTTCACGCAGACGGATTACTTCGTCTACCATCTCGCGGTCGCCGATGCGGCTATCCAAGTCGGCCTGCTTGTCTGCAATCAACGCGTCTACACCATAGAGCGCCACCCTGCGGTAATCGCCCACGATGCGGCCGCGACCATAGGTGTCGGGCAGGCCAGTGAGGATATGTGCATGGCGCACCAGCTTCATCTCCTTGGTGTAGGCGGCGAACACGCCATCGTTGTGGGTAGTTACATAGTTCTCAAAGATGTCGTGCAAATTGGGCGAGAGCTTATAACCATAGGTGGTCAATGCTTGTTCGGCCATACGCGAACCGCCGTAGGGCATATAGGCGCGCTTGAGGGGCTTGTCGGTCTGCAGACCCACAACCTTTTCCAAGTCTTTTGTCTTTTCGTTGATGTAGCCTGGGCCGTAGGATGTAAGAGTGGACACTTTCTCTGTCTCCATATCCAGCACACCGCCTTTGGCGCGCTCCTCTTTCTGTAGAGCCTGCAACTCATTCCACAGAGTGTTGGTGGCCTCGGTGGGGCCGGTCAGGAAACTTTCGTCCCCATTGTATGGAGTGTAGTTGTGCTGTATGAAGTCTCTAACGTTAATTTCATGATTCCATTTGCCTGGCTTAAAGCCTTTCCATTCTGCTTGCATAATAAAATAAATATAATAATAAAGTGTGTAAGTTTGTGTAAGGTTTTGAGTGAGGTAGTGTCATTCGGGAGTGCAAAGGTACGACATCTGCGTTACATCTCCACATTTATTGCGCAAAATCCCCCTTTTTGTGCAAAGCGCAAGGCCTTTTGGTATGTCTCCCTTGCAATATCCTAAGTGTATCCCTTTCATTTGAGCGTAATTGTGCTCAATTGCGTGTGGCAATTGCGATAGATTGCCGGTGATTTCTATTGGCTGTTTGTGCGTTTTTAGAGAATGGTGGTTATTTCCTTTAGATTGGTTACTTGGTGGGTGGGGCGTATGTCGGGCGTGATGGGTTGGCAACCGGGATTAAAGAAGATGGTGTCGAGTCCGTAGGTTTGGGCGCCGTAGATGTCGGTGAGGGGGTTGTCGCCAATCATTATGGTGGCATCGGGTATGGCCCCACTGGTGCGGAAAGCATAATCGAAATAGCGGCGGTCGGGCTTGTTTACGCCCGCGTCTTCCGACAGGATAACACTTTGAAACACGCCCTGCAATCCGCACGCCGCCAACTTCCGATATTGCACTTCGTGGAAACCGTTGCTGCAGATATGCAACTTGTAGCCGCGCTCCTGTAGATAGCCAACCAGTTCGTTGGCGCCTTTTATTAGCCCGGGCTTATTTGAGGCGCGCTCTACAAACCAATCATTCACTTTCAGGCAGAAAGCAGTGGTTGGGGAAAACGGCAGCCATCCCTCCACCATTCCCCTGCTCAATGGTATGCGAAAGCGTTGCGCACGGAGGTGGTTTTTCGTAATCTCGCCCATGGAATACCGCCGCCACAGCATATCGTTGGCCTGCCAGTAAGCGGAATAGAATATATGCGGGTCGGAGAAATAACGTTTCAAATGGAAATAGGCAAACGTCTCCTCCAGAGCCAACTGTGAGTTGTGGCGCGTATCATAGAGGGTGTCGTCAAAATCGATGAACACATCTTTATAGCGTTTGTTTGCCATTTTGGGGTGAGTAATGCCGAAGGGGTAGAGATAGATGGGATAGGTAGGGTAAGTGTGGTCGGTTGGGTGGGGATAGTACCTATATATTTATATGGTTATCTCTCCGGTCTGGAGCATATAGAAGAATTTCCATAGTGGGGCGGCGTGGAGGGCCTGGATGATATGTCCACTTTTTAGCATCTCCAATACTTCCTGCGGTTCTTTCAGAAAGACGCGTATATCTTCCGTCTTCTCCAAATGCCGCTGACCGGTGGGCTCTACGTTGCGTGCAAGGAATGTATGGGTGAGGTTGTTGTTAGAGCCCGGGTTTTGCGCCAGTACAGCAAACTCCTCCCACTCGCCGCCCCTATAACCGGTCTCCTCCAGCAGTTCGCGGCGCGCGGCAGCCTCGGGGTCTTTGTCGGTGGGGTCCATGATGCCGGCGCACAGTTCAAAGCGCGTAACCCCCAAGGCGTGGCGATACTGGCGCTCCATGATCATCTTGCCCTCGCGCGTGAGGGCGATGACATTAATCCATGATGGGTACTCCAATACATAGTATTCGGGGCACTCGTTGCCGTTAGGCAAACGAGTGTGTTCGCACCTCACCGTCATCCACGGCCTTTTAATAAGGTATTTGCTTTCTAATACCTCCCATTTCCCTTCGTCATCGCCAGGGAATGGTTTGAGTTCGCCTTTTTTCATGATGTAAGTTTGATAGATACACAATTGCGGCGCCCTTTTGTGGAGGACGCCGCATCATCTTTTTTGTGGTGCCACCAGTAATCGAACTGCTTATTTATGTTGTTGGATACCTTTGGTTTATATTTCGGCAGGTAGTGTAATCTTCCTACTATTGCTCCACCGGATTTTTGCAGTGTTCTGCGACAGATTGCGTGGAGGTTTCCTTTATCGATTACAAATATACTGCTTTCTTTTAAATCTTAGGCATGTAGCCATAAAAACTTTTCTCCCTTGGTTCAAAATCATTTTTGAACCTCCCAATAACCGCCTTTATTCGGACCGACATGTTTTATCTTCCCTTTTTCTTGTAGTGAAACTAACCGACGTTTTACACTGCTTTCATGTATGCCTAAGCGACTTACCAATTCTTTCCTTTGTATATAAGGATTCTCTTTTATTAGTTCAAGAATGGTGTCTTCTTGCCCTTTCTGGTCGGTTCTGGGTCGGTTCTGGGTCGGTTCTGGGTCGGTTTTTAGGGGCGTCTCTTGCCCGTATTGGGTTGTAGCTCTTTCTGGATACTCAAACTTAAAAGTCGTCCATATACCCGAAGCATCATAGCGGAACTCTGGCGTGGAAAAACCGTCATTCTTACAAGCTGTGATGATGCGCTCAATGCCGCGTCCCCAAGCCTCAATCTCACCTGCACGGAAGAACGTGTTGGCTATATCTGGGTTGTAAGGCATACTCCTATGAGAAGATAATAATGTTTCTAAAGTCCACCCTTCTGGTAAAACCCCACCGTTTATTATCTCCAACTTGTTTTCATACACGCGAATCTGGATAGGAGTATGGTTTGCATAGTCCTTGTTTATACATGCGTTTAGCAATGCTTCCCGTAATGCTTCCCGTGGTATGGGCAATGTCTCTATCCGATGTATTCCCTCATAGGTAATAACGGCCCTCATATATTTAGTACACAGCAAGTCCATTAGTTTCACAATTTGCTGGAACAGGTTTCCATGCACTTCATCTTGGTACACTAAATCCATACCTTCACGGAAGAAGCCAACCTTTACAAATGCTCCAGTAACATATTGTTCTGGGTCTGGATGAAATAGCAAGGCGGCTGCCCGTTTCAGATAATTGCCTTCATAGAGACGTAGTTTCTCTAATAGCCCGTGATTGTCATCCATCAAGTCTGCTTCCTCCATACGTCCGCTCCGCTTGGCATACTTGCGAAACAAATCGAATGTGGTGTTATCCAAATCCTCCGCTTTCAGGTAAGGTACAGGTACACCGTCCCATGTTTTCCCTTGCTTGCGAAGCATGAAACGGTCGAGTGCAGCTCCTTTCAGTTCCTGATTGGTTGCACCGCTCCGTTGGTAATACTTGCCGCGGAAACTGATAGGGTAAGGATAGGCTTCGGTTACAATCTCCAAATATTGTTTTCTTTCCTTTTCTCTCAAATTGACCTCCACTAAGATTCCCATCATGTCGCGCACCTTGTTCGGGATGTCCTCCATCAACTTCTTGACATCTTGCACACCGCATACATTTCCATTGTCGTGCAGGCCGATATACAGCGTACCACCTTGCGCATTGGCAAAGCCGCAAATCCATTTTTGGTATTCATCGCGCCAAGATTCTTTGAATTCTATGTTCTGAGATTCGGTAATCATAGCTTTTTAATATAATAGATGACTCTGGCATGCGTCTGATGCCTCCTTGCAGAACTATTGAATATCGCCTTTATGGGTGCCAAGTTCATTTTCAAGTTGTCCGTTTTGCAGAAAGTTTCTTTTGTGGCGTCCTCCTTGAAATGCAAACTCCTGATTTCGCTTTGAAATCAGGAGTTCACTACTTGCTTTTTTGTGGTGCCACCAGGATTTGAACCGGGGACACACGGATTTTCAGTCCGATGCTCTACCAACTGAGCTATGGCACCATTCGCGTTTTGCGGTGCAAAGGTAATGCCTTTTTTCTTCTTACCAAAATTTTCAGCGACTTTTTTAACTAAGAATTTCATCTTGGCCTACTTTGAGGGATTGGTGCAATTCGCTGTTTTGTGTATAAGTCTCTGGGATTCTTTGCGTTTAGTGGAACTGTTATCCACGAAGGTTTTATTTGCGTCTACGAAGAAATTGCTTTCTACCTACGATGCCAATCATAAACGCCGCGAAAAAGTCTGCTTTTCCGCGTGCACTCCGAAACTGCGCACCTCGCCAAATCTTTGATTTGTCTTTGATTTGTCGCGGAGACCCCGTGCACGGCGTTGCATTCGTAATGTATGATCCGTCCCTACCGACTCAATCAATACATTGCGTGTTCGCAACGTTCTTTTCCGCCCTGCAAATGGGAAAATATGTGAGGGTTGGGAAAATATGTGAGGGTATCTCAATTTCCAGTCCTATCGCACAAACAAAATGCGCGGGAAAGCTAACGCTCCACTCGGTGCGCAGCAACGCTCCCTTCGGTGTGCAGCAGCGTTCCCTTCGGTGTGCAGCAGCGTTCCCTTCGGTGTGTTAGCTTTAGGGGCGCAGAAAAATTCCTCAGAAAGTGATGGCTTTACCCCAAATCGGTCATTAGGCTTTTTCTGTGTCGGTTTTCCATCTTTCTAATGGCCGCAATTAGAAATAAATGTAATAAACTAATGCATAGTTGTTTGTACACGTGTCCACAACTTATGATATTCTAATGGCCGATTTGGGATTATGATTTCGCAGTCCAATTACTATATCCAAGAGCGCGCTTTTTACCATCGCCTGCAGAAGAAAATTTTTCCGAATCCGTAATATTGGAAAATTGTGGCGCGATTTTCATAATCTCCTCTTTGCAAAATCCATCTACCTTTGCACCTGAAATCAAACAACACAAATAATACCAATCCATGAAGGAATTTACACTGAACAACGGGGTGAAGATGCCGGCGATAGGTTTCGGCGTCTATCAAGTGAGAGACCAAAAAGTTTGTGAGCAGGCGGTGAGCGATGCTCTGGAGGTGGGCTACCGCAGTATTGATACGGCTTCCTCCTACATGAACGAGGAAGCGGTGGGCCGCGCCATTAAGAATAGTGGTATCAAGCGCGAAGACCTCTTTGTTACCACCAAACTGTGGGTGCAAGACCACGGCTACGACAATACCCTACGCGCTTTCGAGCTCTCAATGAAGAAGCTGGGTCTGGATTATCTGGATCTCTACCTTATTCATAAGCCCTATGGCGACTACTACGGTGCTTGGCGCGCCATGGAGCACCTTTATAAACAAGGGCGTATCCGCGCTATCGGTGTTACCAGCTTTTGGAACGAGCGGTTGGCCGACCTATGCGCCTCAAACGAGGTTACGCCGGTCGTCAATCAGATAGAGACCAACGTTTGGAACCAAAAATGGGCCGAGGCCGAGTACATGAAAGAGGCGGGCGTGCAGCATGAGGCGTGGGCTCCCTTTGCCGAAGGTCAGAACAATGTGTTTGCCAATCCTGTACTCGAAAAGATTGCGCAAAAACACGGTAAGAGCACGGGGCAGGTGCAACTGCGCTGGCTCAATCAGCGGGGTGTGGTGGTCATTCCCAAAAGTGTTCACAAAGAGCGCATGCAGGAAAACCTCAACATCTTTGATTTCACACTGGATGATGAGGATATGGCAGCAATCAAGGCTCTCGACACCAAGCAAAGTCCCATCTACGATGAGATGGACCCGCATATCGCTGCCGCTATCGCTCAAATGAAGATTCATGATTGATTTTCACAAATTTTCGCGAGTTATCTGATTAGCGCAGTAATTTTAATCAATCAGATTACTCTACTAACTCTAATTTCTCCACCAACTAAAAATACTCTAATAGCTATGGAATACATCACATTAAGCAATTCTGTTAAGGTGCCCGCACTGGGCATCGGCACATTCATGATTTCTCCCGCCGACACCGAGACCTCCGTCTACGAAGCCCTGAAATTGGGCTACCGCATGGTGGATACCGCCAACGCGTATATGAACGAAGAGGCCGTGGGCAAGGCCTTGAAGCGCGCTATCAATGAGGGCATCGTAAAGCGTGAGGACGTCTTTGTCTCCACCAAACTCTGGCCCACTCTTTATCAGGACGACACCGCTGTGGACAAGACGCTCCAGCGCCTCGGCGTGGATTACATCGACCTTCTGTTTATCCATCAGCCTGCAGGTGATTTTGTGGCCGGTTATAAGCAGTTGGAAAAGGCCTACAATGAGGGCAAGGCACGCTCTTTAGGTATCTCTAACTTCCACGATCAGAAGTTGGTAACACTCCTCGCTGCCGCTACTATCAAGCCCCACGTTATCCAAATGGAACTTCACCCCTATTGCACCCAAAAAGCCCTCCGCGCCCAACTGAAGCCTTTCGGTGTCCAAGCTATGGGGTGGTATCCGCTCGGCCACGGCGACAAGTCGCTCATCGAGGAACCCATCTTCGCCGAATTGGGCAAGAAATATGGCAAATCGCCCGCACAGATAATCCTGCGTTGGCATACCCAAATGCATTTCATCACAATCCCCGGCTCTAAGTCGCCTGCTCACATTCAGAGCAACGCCGACATCTTCGACTTTTCTCTCACTCCCGATGATATGGCTTCTATTGCCACCCTCGATACTGGCAAGCGCTATTATCACGCCACTCCCGAACTGGAAGAAAGCTCCTCCATGCACCTCCCGTTTGAATAGATATACCTCGCCTCTGAATGACACTGGCTGTGGCTTTTGTCGAGGCTGCAGAAAAGCTCTTTGTGTACGCGCGCTTATTAATTAAACCATTAGGTGTCGGTTTTATACGAGGCTGCTGCCCTGCAATAACAAAACAGCGCATCAACATCGGACATCTTTCTTGCCCTTTGTTGGTGCGCAGTTGTTTTTGTAGATTGCTTATAAGAGGTGAAATAATAATGTGGCTATCAAAGTTCTGTGTCTTGTTTCACAGTTACAATTAGCTTCTGCCCTTTTTTGATTACCGCATGTTGGCCGGTAAGAAATATAAGCGGAGCTGCAACTACAGTGGCTGCAACTATTGACTCGGCTGTGTGATTCTTTCGTGCAAAATCAAACTCACCTTCTAACGGAACCTTTACTCCGTTAGACATCTGAACATACAGC